>CAZBDF010000044.1:0-16533 GCA_964490385.1 uncultured Lentimicrobiaceae bacterium
GTGATTGGTGATTGATGCCCCATACGGGTTCCTTTCAGTCGTCGGTAGGTGGTAACCGGTAAGAGGTAATCAGTTTTTTTCCTATTCCCATTATAAACCCTATGCCCCCTATAAACCAAAAATGGCAGTAAATCGGTGATCGGTGAGTGGTGATTAGTGATGGCCGAAAATAGCCCTTCAATTCCAATGGCAAGGTCGAAGTTTTGTTATGTAGTTTTATAGATGCTTTTGCTTTACTTTTTCTGGCATCGCTATTTGCAGTGTACTCCAAACTTCGACCGGATAACGAAGACACTGGAAAAGTGACAGGACAGACTACCTACTGCCGACCAATGTCAATAAATTAAGGAAATGATGTTGATGTAAGATTGTCGACTGACAATTTTTGATTTAAGATGTCCTGATTATCACATTACAATAAATCTCCCATTGGGATGCATCTGGTCAAAAAATCAACACTCGTTAATCATCAATCGGAAATAAAATGCTTAACTTATTTACATTGCACTGCGAACTACCGACTGAAGACTTCGAACTGCCGACTGAGAAATGCCAACTGAAGATCCCGAAAAATAGAAAATTTTCAATTTTCGTAATTTTTCGAGGATGCACGAAAAACAATGAAATCACAGATTTCTGATTTTTCCGCACTGCAAACTGCCTACTCCTCCCCTTCCCGTACAATCAAAAAAACTTCTTCTCCGTCTTTTTTCATCAGGTATTTCTCGCGGGCAAGTTTTTCAACGCTTTCATCATTGGAGGTGAGTTCATGGAGCTTTAGGCTGTCACTTGAAATCTCGTTTTTGTAATACTGCTCCTGCCGTTTAGCTTCGTTCAGTTCACTGGATAAGGACAATTGCCTCAGCCAGTTGTTCTGATCGAAAAACAACATCCACACAACAAAAGCAAGCAGTACATACATGATGCGGCCCTTGAGCAGGTTTTTTATTTTTGGTGAGATGGTCATAGTTTCAGGGTTTTGGCAAAGATAGAATTATTTTGAGTTTCAATTGATAAGGATGCATGACAAATTTCAATCGGTCAAAAATATTTATCATCGAATTGCGCAGATTAATCGAATATCCCCTGCCAAGGGCAGGTTTAATTTGTATAATTCGTTCCATTCGATGAAAAATTAAATCATCTGTGGATTCTATTGTAATATTTGTCGTGTACCCATTTAATAATGATTTGCTGCTCTTTCCAGACAACCTTCAGCCTAATTTTTACTCTATATTAATTAAGCAACTGAATTTCTGTAATTAACACTTTAACAGTAACATAATATGCTTGAATAAAAATTGGCAGTCCAAATATGCAGGGATTTGATTATTTGTTTTTAAATTATTGGTAATTTTAGCGCCACTTTCTCAAAATTAACATCATAACTTACTGTAAAATAATTCACTAACATAACACACATATCACAAATGATGAACTACTTTTACCAAACTATTCAAAGCAAACTTTTGTTTGTAGCACTCATTGGCTTTCTAACTTTAAGCACTGTCCATCTTTTTGCACAAGATGTAACTTACACTGATAGCTGGGGAAATGCCGGCTACACTCTTAAAACCTCAGATCATTCAGGTTTGAAAATCAATTTCTCAGTCTCTGAATTCAGTTTTACTGATGCGGAGATTGATGGTGTACCAATGCAAAATATCCTTTTGCCCGGTACTTTATTACCCAACGATGAAGGTGCCCCTGACCTTCCGGGAACAAGCCGTTTTGTTGCTGTACCACAAGGAGCCACACCGAAATTGATCATTAAGGATTACCGCATCGAAAAATTTCAAAACGTAAACATGGCGCCGGCTCCACGAATTCCTTTGGAAACCGAGGACGGGCCGCTTGATTTTAACAAGAACCCTGATATTTATTCACAGGATGCCTTCTATCCTGCAAATCCAATCCAGATATCTGACTTGACTCAAATCCGTGGCATCGATGCTGTAATGCTTGGCATCACACCGTTTCAATACAACCCTGTTACAAAAGAATTGATCGTTTACCGTGATGTTGAAGTGGAAATCAGTTTTGAAGGTAGCACCGGCCATTTCGGCGAAGACAGACTTCGTAGCCGCTGGTGGGATCCAATCATTCAGGATGCATTTATTAACAGTGCTTTAATCCCCGAAATGGATTACAATAAAATGAGGCAGCAAATCACCAATTCGACTGACAATGCCGGATGTGAATACCTCATCGTTATACCAAACAATCCCGAATTCAAACAGTGGGCCGATTCAATCAGGTTATTCCGCCAAAAGCAGGGCATTTCAACAGACATTATAACTTTGGATGAAATTGGAACCAACACTGTAAACGGGCTCAAAAGTTATTTTAGCGATGCATACAACACTTGGGATATCCCACCTGCCGCTATTTTACTCCTGGCTGATTACGGTAGCAATGCCAGTAATTCAATCACCAGCCCAATTTGGGATAACTACTGTGCTTCCGATAACATCTTTTCGGATGTGAACAATGACGATATGCCGGATATGATTTTTGCAAGGATAACGGCAAATAATTATAGCCAACTCGAAGTAATGGTTACTAAATTCCTCAACTACGAGCGCACACCTCCCACCGACCCCGATTTTTATAATCATCCAATAACTGCTTTGGGATGGCAGACTGAACGCTGGTTCCAGATATGCTCCGAAACCATTGGTGGTTATTGGAGAAGCCTTGGTAAAGACCCGGTTAGGATAAATGCTATTTATGCTGGTACACCCGGAAGTATTTGGTCAAGCGCAACCAACACCGGAACAGTTGTAAATTATTTTGGGCCCAACGGCTTGGATTACATTCCTCAAACTCCTGCTGAATTGGGTGGCTGGAATGGTGGCACCGAAGGGATGGTTATTGATGCTATCAACAATGGCTCATTTGCCTTGCAGCACCGCGACCATGGATATGAGCAGGGCTGGGGCGAACCCGATTTCAATAGCTCAAGTATCAATAGCTTGGGTAATACTGATTTGTGTTTCATTTTTTCCATTAATTGCCTCACCGGAAAATACAATATGAGTGGCGAATGTTTCACCGAGAAGTTCCATCGCCATACTAAAAATGGTGAAAATGCCGGTGCACTTGGTTTAATTGCTGCGTCCGAAGTTTCCTATTCATTTGTAAACGATACTTATGTTTGGGGTATGTACGACAATATGTGGCCTGATTTTATGCCCAACTACGGAATGCCAGTTGACGAAAGAGGCCTTCTGCCGGCTTTTGCAAATGCTGCCGGAAAATATTTTCTCAAGCAATCACAATGGCCTTACAACACAGGAAATAAGGAAGTAACCTACAATCTCTTCCACCATCATGGCGATGCTTTTCTTACTGTTTATTCTGAAGTTCCACAGGATTTGGGGGTTACACATAATTCCATCCTTTACAGTGGTGAAACCAGTTTTACAGTTTCGGCCAATCCTGGCTCATATATCGCACTTACTGTTGATGGCGAAATCATAGGTACTGCCGAAGGTACCGGATTTCCGGCTACTATTTCCATCGAGGCTCAAATTCCTGAATCGCAGATTATAGTTACCGTTACCAAACAAAATTATTACAGGCACGAGTCGGTAGTTGAGGTAATTCCACCTGCTGGAAGTTATGTGGTTTTCAATGCTTATGATATTGATGATATGACTGGAGGAAACGGCAATGGCATGATGGATTATGCTGAACAGATTTTGCTGGATATGACCGTAAAGAATGTTGGAGTGGAAATGACCGAGATTATCGAAGTCACCATCTCGGGCACAAGTGAATATATAACAGTTACAAATGCAGTATCAGACTTTGGGACCATAGGCTCTAATGAAACCAAAACAGTTGAGGGTGCATTTGGGATTCAGGTTCACAACAATATTCCCGACCTGGAAGTGATAAGCTTTGAACTTGCAGCTACCGATGGTACCGATACCTGGACGAGTTCGTTTACTATTACTGGCCATGCCCCGGTATTTGAAATTTCGGGCGATGTGATGGTGTCAGACCCTGACGGGAACAACAATGGCCGCCTCGACCCTGGTGAAACTGCCGACATTCATGTTCCCACAATGAACATTGGTTCTGGAAACGCATACACAGTCCATTCAGCTATTATGTCAGGAAGCCCTTTCATTGTTTTTAATAGCGTGGAATATAACCTTGATATGATTGAAGCAGGCAGTGTTGGATATGCTGTTTTTAATGTTTCATTGCACGAGCAGGCTGTTATAGGGACGCTCATCGAAACTACTTTCAATACTATTTGCGATGCTACCACCATCGAGCAAAATGTAATGCTTAAAGTTGGTGCTACACTCGAAGATTTTGAAACAGGTGATCTAAGCCTGTACCCCTGGCAAAATGGCGGAAGCAGCCCCTGGTTTATTACTGATCAAGTTGCTTACGAAGGAAGCCACAGTTTGCAGTCGGGTGCTGTTAACGACGGACAAATGTGTATCCTGGGCTTAAGTGCCAATATTATGCTGGAAGATTCAGTTTCCTTTTACCGCAAAACTTCTACCGAAACCGGCGACGTCCTTCAATTTTTTATTGATGGTGCCATGTTGGGCGAATGGTCGGGCGAGCACGAATGGGAATATTTTTCTTATCCGGTCACTACCGGAAATCATAATTTAATTTGGAGATTTTACAAAGACAATGCGCAGGTTGCAGGTGATGATGCCGTGTGGGTTGACCTCATCGAATTCCCAACCCTTGTGAATAATGATGTGATGGCTTTTGCCGGGCAGGATGCAAACATTTGTGCCGAAGATATTTTCCAGTCTAATGCTGCCGCCGATAATTACGAAAGCCTGATGTGGACAACCAGTGGTACAGGTACATTTGATGATAATGCTACGCTCAACCCAATTTACACTCCAAGCGCTGATGATTTGGAAATGGGATATGTCATGCTTTCACTCACAGCTTATGATGGTGGTGATGAAGAGAGCGACGAAATGATGCTTACGCTGATGAACGTGCCTGGTTACAGCGTTGAACCACCCGTTGGTGAATATGCGCTGTGCCTTAACCCGGGAACAATAAGCTACACTGTTGATGTAATTGAAGGAGCAGAAGAATATATTTGGGTAATTATCCCCGAAGAAGCCGGCACCATTACCTGGGAGGGTACTGAAGCAGAAGTTGCCTACGATCCCGAATTTCTTGGAAACAGCGATATTAAAGTTAAAGGTATTAATGACTGTGGTGAGGGTGATTGGTCGACATATCTACCCATTACAATTTGGACAAATCCTGATCCTGTCGAAATGCCCATTGGGCCAACAGAAGTGTGTGCAGGCGAGGATGAAGTGGTTTATGAGATAAATTCTGTTTTGAATGTAGAAGAGATTGTTTGGGAACTTGATCCCGCTGAAGCAGGTACTCTTGATGCTGGTAGCCTTTTGGCAACAGTTTCATGGTCAGCTGAATTTGGTGGCGATGCAACACTTCGAGCGAAACCGATCAATTACTGTGCTGAAGGTGAATGGTCTGAAGCACTGGTTGTGAATGTTGTCCCGATGCCTGTGGCAGCTGGAAATATTGATGGACAAAACCAGACCTGTGTGGGTTCGGAAGATACCTACTTGATCCCTGAAATTACCAACTCAACTACCTACGAATGGGCTGTGGAACCTGAGGTTGCTGGTGTTGCAACAATCAATAATATGGAGTGTACCATTGCCTGGGACGAAAACTGGAATGGCGATGCCACCTTAAAAGTTCGTGGAATGAACGATTGTGCTGAAGGTGAATGGTCCGAAGCACTTGTTGTAAATGTTGCCCCAATGCCAATGGCAGCCGGAACTATTGAAGGAAAAGACAAGACCTGCATGGGTTCACAAGACAATTACACGATTCCTGAAATTGCAAACTCAAGTTCCTTCGAATGGGTCCTTGAACCTGAGGATGCAGGTATGATTATCGTCAATAATATTAATATGGACTGTACCATTGAATGGGACGAAAACTGGAATGGAGATGCCACCTTAAAAGTTCGTGGTATGAATGATTGTGGTGAAGGTGAATGGTCTGAAGTGTTCAGTGTACTGGTGCAGGATTGTACCGGAATTGATGAGATCGGCGACTATATGTTGAACATTTATCCCAATCCTAACAAAGGATTGTTTACCATCACCTTAGATGCACAGGACATAGTTGATGTGAAATTATATGGTGTCACCGGAAAGTTAATGTATTCAAAAGATGAAGTTAATTTGGGTGGTACAGCCAACTTGCAGGTTGATGCAACGCATCTCCCCGGAGGCATTTATTATCTGACGGTGAAAGGTGATAAAGTGAATTCTACTGAGAAAGTAGTGATTAGGAAGTAGGCTTCTACTGTTCAGCATTAAATAGGATTATAAACAATAGATTTCTCCCTCTCTGCCCGCCCTGCCTTCGCCGGAACGGCTACGTGCAGGTAGGCGCTTCGCTATGGCAGGCGGGGTCGGTCGAAAAGACAGATCGTTGGAGTGTGATAAAAGGGCTGGGAAGGGGAAGGCGCAGCGCGCCATCCCCTTCCCAGCCCTTTACTTAAAACTAAGCCCTGTCTTTTCGATGGATCCGCCAGCTGGCGGAGACTGAGAAATCTATTGTGTCGTTTGCCCAGCTGGAACTTTGACAAAGTTCGTTCTGAGCCAGAGCTTTTATTTTCAAAATATTTTAACCTTCCGCCTCAAAACCCACCCAATTCGGGTTTAAATAAAACCAGTTTTGGATACAGTATTTCATGCATTTTTTCGCTTTTATATGCAAAAAGCTGAATATTTATCCCTATATCAATCAACCAATTAGCATAGTTTATTTCAATTGATTATAAATATTGGATGCATGCAGTGTTAATGATTTATTTGCTAATTTTACGCACTCAAAAAACTTACGATTTCTAACAAAGCAATAATATATTATAAATCAGAACTTTAACTAAATTTTCTAATTTAAATCTAAATCAACATGAACTTTTTTACTATTTTTTCAAAACCAGGAAAGCTAGTCATACTCGCAGCAATGCTGTTCTCAGTGACTATGCTTCAGGCACAGACATACCAGTATGACGATGCCTGGGGAAATGCCGGAATGACTTTAAAGAGTCAATCAACAGCCGGTGTAAATCTAAACTTCTCAATTACTGAATTTTCCTTATCGGAAAATGTAATTGATGGCACGCCGATGCAAAACATCCAAATGCCAGGCGCTTTTCTTCCAAACAACGAAGGTGCTCCTGACCTTCCCGGATTTGGACGTTACATTGCAATTCCGCAAGGCGCTACCGCCGTACTCAACGTAAAGAGTTTCCGTACCGAAACCCTTACCGGCGTTGAAATGGCACCTGCTCCACGTATCCCACTCGATACCGAAAAGGGACCTATGGAGTACAATAAAAATGAAGGTCTTTACAACCGGGATGCGTTTTATCCTGCAGAGCCATTTATTTTGTCAGAACAAACCCAACTCAGGGGCGTTGATGCCGCCATCGTTGGTATCACTCCTTACCAGTACAACCCGGTAACCAAAGAATTGGTTATTTACCGTGATATCGAAATCGAAATTGTATTTGAAGGTGGAAACGGATACATTGGTGATGACCGCCTACGTAGCCGTTGGTTCGACCCTATCATCCAGGATGCTTTCCTGAATGCCGGATCACTTCCAAAAATTGATTATTCAGCCCGCTACCAAAACCAATCGCAACGCGACGAAACAGGTTTTGAATACCTTATCGTAATTCCTAATGATCCGGCATGGCTGCCATTTGCAGAGCAAATCAAAGATTATCGTGTTATGCAAGGGATCACAACCGGCATTATGACACTTGATGAGATTGGCACAAATTCTATCAGTGGCCTGGAAGACTTTTTTGACGATGCTTTCGCTAACTGGGATATTCCACCGGTAGCTGTATTGCTCATGGCTGATTATGGCTCAAACGCCAGCACGCAAATTACTTCACCAAAATGGGACAACTACTGTGTGTCCGATAACATTTGGGCTGATGTAAACAACAATGATATGCCTGATATTATTTTTGCCAGGATGACCGCCCAAAACGAAACCCACCTCGAAACCATGGTTTCAAAAATGATTGATTATGAAACCAATCCTCCAACCAATGCAGATTTTTATCATAAGCCAATTACTGCATTAGGATGGCAAACCGAGCGTTGGTTTCAAATCTGTTCAGAAACTGTTGGTGGGTACTGGCGTGAAGTTAAAGGAAAAGAACCTGTACGAATCAATGCAATTTATAGCGGGACTCCAGGAACATCATGGTCATCTAACCAGAACACTTCGATGGTTGTTAATTATTTTGGCCCTAATGGTTTAGGCTATATTCCTCAAACACCGGCAGAACTTGGTGGATGGTCAGGTGGTACAGCCCAAATGGTTGTCAATGCAATTAATGATGGAGCTTTTGCCCTACAACACCGCGACCATGGATATGAACAAGGCTGGGGTGAACCTGATTTCGGTAGCTCGAATATCAATAGCTTAACAAATGTTGATAATGAATTGCCCTATATTTTCTCTATCAACTGCTTAACCGGTATGTACGATATGAGTGGTGAATGTTTCGCCGAAAAATTCCACAGATACACTTACAACGGCCAAAATTCTGGCTGTGTTGGTATCCTTGCAGCATCTGAAGTTTCTTACTCTTTTGTAAACGATACTTATGTTTGGGGTTTGATGGACAATATGTACACCGATTTTATGCCTGACTACGGACAGTATGTTCAGGAAAGGGGCATGTTGCCAGCCTTTGGCAATGCTGCCGGAAAATATTTCCTCAAGCAAAGTCAATGGCCTTACAATACAAGTAACAAAGAAGTAACTTATCACTTGTTCCATCACCATGGTGGCGCTTTCATGCAAATTTTCTCAGAAGTACCTCAAAACTTAGCAGTAACACATAACCCAATTCTTTATGCTGGCGAAAGCACATTTACTGTAGTTGTTGATGAAGGGGCTTACATTGCACTTACTGTTAACGGCGAAATTATTGCTGCTGCTGTAAGCGAAGGGGGAGCTACCAACCTTACTATCATGCCACAACTTCCACCTAACGTAATGAAAGTTACTGTTACTATGCAGGATTATTTCCGTTATGAAGCTGATGTTGACATTATTCCTCCTTCAGGGCCATACGTAGTTGGCGATTCTTATGTAATCAACGATGCTGCCGGAAATAACAACGGTATGATGGACTACGGTGAAAGCATTATGCTGGATATGACCATGAAAAATGTTGGTGTTGATGTAGCAAGCAATGTTGCAGTTACAATAACAACTTCTGACGAGTTTGTAACCATTACTGATGGAACAGAATATTTTGGAAATATCGATCCTGACGGAACAGCAACTATCGATGATGCTTTTGCACTCGATGTTGACGCAAATATTCCAAACAACCATACTGTTACTTTCTTACTCCAATCTTCGGACGGTACTGATACCTGGGACAGTTACATATCAATTAAAGGTTATGCCCCATCACTCGAATATGTTGAGTTCATTATTGACGATGCTTCAGGAAACAACAACGGTCAACTCGATCCGGGCGAAACTGCAACGATGTATGTTGTTGCCGAAAACTCCGGTGGTGCAGATGCTTATGATGTAATGGCTGAATTAACTTCTTCCGATACCTATGTTTCTGTTTTAACAACAGATCCACAGGAAATTGGCGACCTTGCAGCTGGTGAAGATGGCCAGGCTGGTTTTATGGTAAGTGCCAGTGCTTCTGTTCCTGCAGGTTATACTGCCGAGCTGAATGTATCCTTCGAAGCTGCTATGGGTGTTACCCAGGAAGATGTAATTGCAGTTCTCTTCCCCGATTACTGCTACCCCGGAGCTAATTGCTCCTATGGCGATGGTTTTACAGGATTCAAATTCGAAGATATCCAGAATCCAAATAATGATTGTAGCAATGGTGCTTATGGCGACTTTACCAATATGAGCACAAACATTGAAGGTGGAATGACCTATACCATTGAATGGGAAACCGGGTATTCAGATCAGGATGCCAGCTTATGGATTGACTTTGACGATGACAAAGAATTTGAAGATTCAGAGCGCTTGATCACAGACTATAATATGTCAGGTGCCGGAACTTATTACAGTGTTGATATTGATATTCCTGCCGGAGTTCCTTCAGGAGAAAGAAGATTGAGGATCCGCGCCAACTGGCAGAATTCTTCTGCTGATCCTTGTGCAAGTTTCAGCTATGGCGAAACGGAAGATTATACTGTAGTTATTGCCGGTGGCCCAATGTTAATGCCCCCACAAAATCTCGAAGCCTATGTTATGGACGAGGATGATGTAATGATTACATGGGACGCTCCTACCACTGATGATATGATTGGTTTTAATGTTTATTGTGATGGTGTACCGATTACCATAGAAATCACCCTAACCGAATTTATGCATATGGATTTGGAACCAGGTACATATTCCTACCAGGTTTGTGCTGTTTATGACGAAGGGACTTCATCAATGGCTGGCCCTGTTGAAGTAACTATTAATGGTAATCCTCCTCCAGTTGGAGATGCTTGGGAAACTTTTGAAGATTATAATGCAGGCGATTATCTTGTACAACAAGCCAATGCCATGGGACGCGATTATTGGGATACATGGAGCAGTGCCCCAGGTGGACCAGAAGACCCAATGGTAACTAGCGATTTTGCATTTGGGGGAAACAATTCTATGGTAGTAGAAGGTACAAATGATGCTGTTCTTATGCTTGGAAACAAGACGCAAGGAAAATGGAATTTGAATTTCCAGGTCCTTGTTCCAACTGGCTTTTATGGCTATTTTAATGTATTGCAAGAATTTGCCGGTACAACCAGCCAGTGGGGTATGCAGGCATACCTTGATGCAGGTGGGGCTGGTTTAGTTGATGCAGGTGCTGCAGGTGCAGGTACCTTTACCTACAACTACGACGAATGGAATTTCGTAAACATGAACATCGACCTTGACGAAGATAAGGCTGAAATGTATTTTAATGGTGAATTTGTTGTAGAATGGATTTGGAGTACAGGTTCGTTTGGTACAGGTACGCTTAACCAAATTGGTGCAATGAACTTTTATGCGTGGGCTGAAAATGGAACACCAAAATGTTATTTCGATGACATCAACTTTGCCGAGCCAACAACTGCCCTGATTTTCGAACCATTCGAAGAATACAATGCCAACGACTATCTTGTTCAACAAGCGATTGCTGCAGGTCACAATTATTGGGATACATGGAGCAGTTTACCAGGTTCTGCCGAAGACCCAATGGTTACTTCTGACCAGGCATTCGAAGGTAGCAACTCCATTGTTATCGAAGGGACCAATGATGCTGTATTGTTGTTTGGTGACAAAACTTCAGGTAAATATGCTGTAAAATTCCATGCTTATATTCCTGACGGGTTCTACGGTTACTTCAACCTATTGCAAGAATTTGCCGGAACCAACAGCCAGTGGGGTATGCAGGCCTACTTCGATGCTGGCGGACTTGGCCTCGTTGATGCAGGTGCTGCTGGTGCAGGAACATTCAACTACAGCTATGATACTTGGATTTTTGTAAACATTGTGGTTGACCTTAATGAGGACTGGGCCGAAATGTATGTTGATGGCAATGAAGTAGTACAATGGCAGTGGAGTACAGGTTCTTTTGGAACAGGTACACTTAACCAGCTCGGTGCTATGAACTTGTACGCATGGGCCGAAAACGGAACACCAAAAATTTACTTTGATAATATCGAATTAACCGAAACCCTCGCGCTTGCACCGCCAACAAACCTGGTTGCCAGTGTTAGTGATAATGATGTAACGCTTACATGGGATGCCCCTGCAGGCGACGGATTCCTCGGATACAATGTATATCGTGATGCAGATCCTATTGCACAGGAAATTACCGAAACTACCTATGCTGATATGGATCTCCTTCCTGGTGTTTATGCATATGATGTAAAAGCAATTTACGACGAAGGATACTCAGCAGGTGCTGGCCCTGTTGATGCTAGCATTGAAGGTGGTACAGCCCGCGATAAGGTGATCGTAGAGATTGGAACTGGTACATGGTGCCAGTATTGTCCTGGTGCTGCAATGGGTGCTGACGAACTCCATGAAAATGGACAAAATGTTGGCATAGTTGAATATCATGGTGGTGATGACTATGAAACTACTGAGTCGATTGCCCGTATCAATTGGTATGCACTTACAGGTTATCCAACTGCATGGTTCGATGGTGTAATAGCCCATGTTGGCGGTAACGCAACACAAAGCTTATACCTCACTTATCTGCCGTCTTACGAAACACGTATTTCCAAAGTTTCATTGTTTGAACTTGACGTTGTAACTGAATATACAGGTGGAACAGGATTCGACTTTACCATTACTTCCGAAAACATTTACCAGTATCCCGGACAAAATGTTGCGCTGCATGCAGTAGCTACCGAATCAGATATTCAGGTTAGCTGGCAGGGAATGACTGAAATTAATTTTGTTTGCCGTAAGATGTTGCCCAACGAAATGGGTACTTCACTCGATTTCACCGCACAGTCATCTTACACTAATGAGCTTTCCCTCGATTGGAACGGTTGGGATGTAGACGAAATGTCATTGGTAGTATTCCTTCAGGATACTGATACAAAGGAGATCCTTCAAGGTACTATTGTTGAAGACTTAGGAATGTACGTTGGAATTGATGATCCTGTTTCAGCAACTGAAACTTCAATCTTCCCGAATCCAGCAACTGATGTTGTAAATATTGTTACCGGTGCTAACCTACAAGAGGTAAGGATTATGAACAATAATGGACAACTTGTATTCAACCAGTTTGTTGACGGACAAAGCCTGCAAGTAAATACTTCTGACTTCCAGACCGGAGTTTACTTCATGGAAATCCGCACATCAGCCGGTGTAATTACCAAGAAACTTGTTATCAGGTAATCGTATCTGAAATCTAAATAGAAAAGGGAGCTCATTTTTGGGCTCCCTTTTTTTTATTTGTTGGTCACGATGGATTTCCAGTTGTTTTATATATTCTGTCTCTAATCGATTCAGCAACAAAACTATTCAGCGACACTTTATCTTCCATCGCAAGGATAGCCGCTTTTTGATGTAATGCTGCAGATATCCTGACATTAAAACTTCCTTTAAATGGTTTCTCTGGATTAATCCCTTCGCGTTCGCAATCGCGTAGATAATCTTCAATCGCTTTCCTGAAATCATTTTCCAGCTCTTGTCCGGTTCTGCCTTCATAAGATATTAGCCCTCTAATGCCAAGTACTTTTCCATAAAGTAAGTCATCTTCATTGCTGTACTCAATGCTTCCTGTATAGCTTTTATATTCAAGATTTTTCATAGTTCCAAAACCTCCTTAATCAATTTTTCTTTTCTCGACATATTCCAAAATGCAACTATATTTAGTTGCGAAAATAGTAATATTTTTAATCAGATATGAACAATTAAAATATTGATTAGAAAATCATCAAAATAACCTCTTGCATATGAAAAATGAATAGTTAAGGATTTATTGAAACTCTATTAATCTAAGCTTGTTCCCCGAAAAACTAATCTTGAGCAGATTATGGCATAATCGTTGTAAAAAAACTAGCCTCACCAAAACAATACATCAAATGAAAAAACTAATCTTTACACTCCTGGCAACCGTATTAATTATCTCAGCCTTTTCTCAAACAAGCCCTATCAAAAACTACCCCTTAAAAGATTACATCGCCCCGGAAATTAAATACCGGACCCTTGGCCTGGGGACCAGTCTGCGCTCCAATGGGGCCAGTGAATTTTCGGATGGTAGTGTAAATGCATTTAACTTCAACGGGTACCTTAACTATTATGAATACCTTAACACTTCGCGCCATCAGGGAATAACAAATGCCAATTTTAATACAACATTTAATACAAACCGGTACAAAAAGGACACTATAAAAAGTTCATCAAACCGACTTCATCTTAACCTGAATTACTGGGCACAAAACAGGTTTTACTACAAAAAGAAAAATTTTATAGGGGTACACGGAAACCTATCCTATAGCAGCACCCCACTAAATAAGTACACTGGTGAGGACAACCTTGAAATAAGTGACCACCACTTTGAATTCACACCCTATATATCAATGGGAAAAGGCCGGGTACAACCTGTTGAAAGTGCCAGAAAAGCTATGGATATTTTGCTTTCGCTCGAAAAGAACAACCGGCTTGCAATATCGCCCGACGAAACCATGATTGATTCGCTGGCAAGCTTAGCTAACAGGATACGTTACAAGCGTTTTTTTGACAGTCGGTTTAAAAATATTTATCAATTAGAGGAGTTGGATAAAGCAGTTCAGGATTTGGGTTTGGTTGATTCTTTGGATATAGTTTATTTTGCGAACCTTAACGATATTTGGAATTATGCACCAAACTTCAACAGGGGCTCAGGCACCCGTTTCGAAGGTGGGATAATTCCAAGTATAACATACTACCACAGCAAATATGAGGACGAGGACACTCCCCGGCTTTCAACCACTGATTACAAAGATTACGGGATATATGGATTTTTCTCTTTTAACAGGATGAAACCTATGAGTTTTGCCTGGCAGTCGGATTTGATGATTGACCTGACCCTTGGGTACAACAAAGAAAAAAGAAAGTATGACGATGACGAATCCGACCCACACGAAACATCCACTGACGGATTTAACACAGCTTTAACCGCAAGCTGGCAGTTGGGCTATTTCCCAAATACCAGAACTTTCGCAGGGATAACCCCTTATGTCGGTGTTTCAAACACCCAGGATTTCGAAAATGATAATAATGAATTTGGTGTTAATACCGGTTTGGATTTTAAAATGTACTATTATTTCTCCCCCAGGCTACGGTTTACTTTTCAAGCCAATGTTTCTTACTTCGATAAGTTTGCTCACTCTGTACCCACACCTTTTTGGAACACTGTTTCACTAACCTCAAGTAGATCGAACATGTTCCAAACCACTGATGATGTTACTACATTCCCAATTAATGCTTACAAATCAGGAAATAAAAACATAACCTACAGGGCTGTAATTTCTCTGACCTATGCTATTTTTTAAATTGGTTTGGTCTTATCTTTTCACAGATGACTGCACATTAATCCAGTTGGCGATCAACTCTAAAATTTCCTCATCGAATGGTTCTTCCAGTTCAGAGTATTCGTCCCTAAGGCCAGTTTCACATCGCTGAAACAAGTGGTTAACATCGTTTAACTCAAGCATCTGATAGTTATCATTTCCAGCCTGGAGCAGTGCAATTTCAATGGCAGGATTATTTAAAGATGATATTACCTGCACATCTTTGTCTCCAATCAATGACAAAACCGGGCAGTGAACTTCTCCGAGATATTTGGCGGTTTCAAAATTAGCAAGTGACATGTAAAGTGGGCTGGCAAAATCTTCAGCCATAGTAAGCCAGTAACGGGGATGGCTTTTGTCAAATTCCTTCATTTGTTCTTTGGCAACACCAGTAAGCGATTGTTTCCAGTTATTGATTACATCAGACAGTTTTTCCTTTACATCCAGATAGTCCCCGCCGGCCTGCATCACCGTGAACATTTTTTCAAATAAACGATTTCCTGATTCAATAACTTCTTTAGGTTCACCGCGTCGTTTTAGATTTTCGGCATTGGCTGCAATATGGTTTTCTGCCCAGGGGATACCCGGCCCGGCAAGCATAATCAAAAAGGCAATATCTGGATTTTCGCTTGCGAGCATGCTTGCCTGCATCGCACCTAAACTATGACCAATAATTCCAATCCTGCCCGGATCTACATCTTTTCTTGATTTTAGGTAATTTATCCCGGCAAGGGCATCTTGAGCCAAAACATCAATGGTAGCTTTCCAAATATCTCCACTTGATTCTCCAAAACCACGGTCATCAAACCTTAAAACTGCTATGCCATTTTTATTAAGGTAATCAGCCAAAATTTTAAAAGGTTTATGTCCACAAACTGTTTCGTCACGATCTTGCTGTCCACTGCCCGAAATGAGAATTACTGAAGGAAAGTTTTCACTAATAGCTGGTTTAGAAAAAGTTCCGGCAAGCACAGCACCATCGGTCGGGTTGGCAAAGCTTACCTCTACTTCAATGATTGAATTCTCACCCACAAACGAACACGCAATGATGGATGAGACGAACATCAAAATTAGAATGGATAAACCTACAAGGATGCTTTTCTGAATATTGATTGATTTCATTTTTTTGTATTCTGACATAAAATTAAGCTTTTTACCTGACAATGATTTTTTCGGAGTACGATTCATTGGCATTTTTTAGCTTAAGCAAATAAACCCCCTTCGGAAATGAAGTAAGGTCGATTGATTGAAACTTATTTGTATTGCTTTGGGTGAGTTTTTTATAAAAGACTTGTTTCCCTGAAGTATTCATCAAGCTCATCTGGATATTGTTGCCCAGGGGGATTTCTAACTTCAACATAAACTTCCCTTTGCTGGGGTTTGGAAAAACTTTTATTGGATCTGACTCCGAAGGCAAATTATTAAAACC
>CAZBDF010000045.1:0-5961 GCA_964490385.1 uncultured Lentimicrobiaceae bacterium
TTTTTTGCAGCACCAAAACCACCTGGTATTAGCAGGGCATCAAAATCTTTTGCATTAAACTGCTTTAAGTCCTTGATGTTTCCGCGGGCTATGCGTGCCGATTCAACAAGCACGTTTCGCTTTTCGGGCATTTCTTTGCCTGTAATATGATCAACAACGTGGTGCTGGTAAATATTGGGGGCGAAGATTTCGTAAGTCCCTCCGTGCTGTTTGATGGACAGCATGGCCAAAACAGATTCGTGGATTTCAGCGCCATCGTAAACACCGTTCCCGGCTAGTATTACTGCAAATTTACTCATGATGATAAAAATTAAAGGTTATTGTTTTTTATACTAAACAAAAAACTGATTATTCTGTTCTCTTTATGCAAATGTAAATCAAAAAAATAAAAAGTCATAAGTCTGAATTAGGATAGGCAGATCTTCAATATTTTCAGAATCTGATTATGAACTATCAGAATTCTTTTTTTAGATTAGAAATCATTTACTTTTGCCGACATATAAAATATCAGTAAACAATTTATTATGAAAAAGATTTTTCTTACAGCATTGATTTTTAGCATTTTTATCTCTGCTTATCCACAGCAACAATCAGGGATTACCAGCAATGAAATTCTTGAACATATCGAATATCTGGCATCGGAAGAGTTGAAAGGACGGAAGCCGGGAACTGCAGAATCTGTTATGGCTGCCGAATATATCAGGGATGAGTTTAAATCTGCGGGTTTAGAGGTGCTTGGTGATAAGGGCATGCAATATTTTGAGCTGGTCACGGATGTGGAGCTTGGAGCCGGCAATTCTTTTTCGGTAAATGGGATTAATGGAAATCTAAATGGCGATTTTATTCCCTTACCATTTTCGGAAAATGGATTATTAGCCGCATCAGCAGTATTTGTAGGTTATGGTTTTGATATCAGCAACGACAGTGTTAGTTGGAATGATTATGATGGAATGGACCTTTACGGAAAGTGGGCAATCATTTTGCGGGGAAGCCCGGACGCTGATAGCCCCACTGGAAAATTCAATGGCAATGTTGCCGAAAGGATTAAGGTGATGGTTGCAAAAGATAAAGGTGCGGCAGGTGTGATCTTTGTTACGGGTGAGCAATTTGATAAAGAAGATAAATTGCTAAAACTTTCCTACGATAAAAGTGCTGCCAGGGCAGGAATCCCGGTTGTTAATGTAAAAAGAAACCTTGTAGATACTGTGTTCTCCACATTTGGTTTGTCGGTTGCAAAGGCCGAAGCACGGATCATACAAACTCAGTCGCCCTATTGTTTTACGGTTCCGGCAGTATTTGATGTTGAAACCGACGTGATTTTGAAAAAAGAGCGTGCGCAAAATGTTGTGGCAATGCTTAAAGGGAGCAATCCAGCATTGGCCGGGCAATATATTATTATTGGTGCCCACTACGATCACCTTGGAATGGGTGGGCAGGGTTCAGGTTCCAGGATGCCTGATACTGTTGCAGTCCATTATGGTGCCGACGACAATGCTTCAGGTGTTGCAGGTGTGATTGAACTGGCCGAAAAGCTGGCTTCAGAAAAAGAAAATATTGGACGGAGCATCGTCTTCATGGCCTTCGATGCCGAGGAGATGGGGTTGATTGGTTCCAAGTATTTTGTTGAAAATCCGCTCGTTGATCTAGAGGAAGTAATTGCCATGATCAACTTCGATATGATTGGGAGATTGAAGCCTGCAAAAACAGTAGCGATAGGAGGGACAGGGACTTCAGAAGAGACAGAGCAACTATTGAAGGACCTGGAAAAGAATTCCGGGCTTGAGTTTAAATTATCACCCGAAGGCTTTGGGCCATCTGACCATGCTGCATTTTACAACAAAGATATTCCGGTATTTTTTATCTCAACCGGTGCCCATGGCGATTATCATACACCTTATGATAATGTTGAGGCCATTAATGCCTTAGGTGAAGTTATGGTGGTAAAATTTGCCGAGAAATTGGTTAAAGAGCTGGCTAACCGCGATGATATGTTGACTTTTCAGGAGGCAGGCCCAAAAACAAGGGCACGCCACGGTTACAATTTTAAAGTCACTTTTGGCATTATGCCCGATTTTACTTCCACAGAAAATGACGGTCTGCGCGTAGATGCGGTTCGGGGTGATGGTCCTGCTTTTGCCGGTGGAATGGAAAAGGGCGATAAAATAGTTGCTATAGATGGAAAATCCGTTGGCAATATTTATGATTATATGGGCAGGCTAAAGAATTTGGAAGCAGGTCAAATCGTAACTGTTGATGTAATAAGGAATGGAAAAGTTGAGGTGCTTTTGATTCAGTTATAAGTGGAACTGGAGTGATGGAGTAATGGAGTGATGGAGTAATGGAGTATTGGAGTAATGGAGTATTGGAGTGATGGAGCAGGATGTTTCTGGGAGGGAGAAGTTAAGGTTGGGAGATTCAAAGATTCAGAAATTCAAAGATTCAACAATATAACAATTCAACAATTCAACCATTTACCAATTCAAAGATTCAAAAATTCAAGGGTTCAAAGGTATTAGTGTTGCTAATTTTTGAATCAGGAAACTTTCATATAAATTCTATTACAAATGGCAAATTTTAACGACATCATCAATTCACCTAAACCGGTTCTTGTTGATTTTTCGGCCGAATGGTGTGGCCCCTGCAAAATGATGGCTCCCATTCTTAAAGAGGTGGCCGGTAAAGTGGGCGATAAAGCAAGGATCATTAAAATTGATGTGGACAAAAATCCGGCTGTAGCCCAAAAATACCAGGTGATGAGCGTGCCGACAATCATGGTATTTAAAAATGGCGAGATCAAATTCCGTGAACCTGGGGTGATGCAGGCGCCGCAATTGGTGAGTTTGTTAGAGCGGAATATGTAGTTCAGGCTGCTGTGATTTGCTTGTAGGATGTTTTTATGACCGATGTTTGCTGCTTGATGACCGATGTTTGTCCATATCAACCAATCACCAATCACCAATCACCAATCGACAATCACCAATCGACAATCACCAATAAAAAATATCTTACTTCAGCCTTCCCTACTCAAACACGATCTTCCCCTCGTATCGTAACTTCCCATTGGTTAGCACTGCATTGTAAATCCCTTTGGCAAATGCTTCCAGGTTGATGCTGACTTGCTCCGCCTACATATCGATGGTTTTAACAAGGTATCTTTCAATGAACTTACCGCGAATTATTGAATTGGTGCCAACCGCTATTTAACCCGATAAAAACCGTTTCTTTGCATTTTCAAAGCAGAAATCATGATCGAATTCTTTCAGCAGGAAATTTTCAAAAAGTTTATCAAGTTTGGGATCGTAGGATTTACAGGTTTGTTTGTTGATTATGGAATTACTTATGTTTCAAAGGAAAAGCTGAAAATTCAGAAATACATCGCCAATGCCATTGGTTTTTGTGCTGCTGCTACCACCAATTATTTCCTCAACCGCATCTGGACCTTCCAAAGCACCGACCCCGAAATCTTCATCGAATATTCCCAATTCATTTTTGTATCATTGATCGGCTTAGGGATTAATACACTCATCCTTTGGTTGATTGTTAGCAAGTTCAAACTTAATTTTTACCTGTCCAAGTTTTTCGCAATCATGGTGGTCACTGTATGGAATTTTTTCGCGAATTTGTACTTTACTTTTGCTTAAGGAAGTCGGAGACTGGAAGCCAGATTTTGGATGAATTCTGCTCCGGCCCACACTGATTACCGTTTACCAATCACCGATCACTATTCACCAATCACCATTCACCATTCACCGATCACTGTTCACCGATCACTATTCACTAATCACCATTCACCGATCACTGTTCACCGATCACTATTCACTAATCACCATTCACCTTCCCCACTAATAAGTCTTCGTCATATCTTCCGGCACACAAATGGTGAAGTTTGCTGTACCTGTATTTTCCTCTTCAAGTTCATCAATTTCAACTTGCTCAACAGTTGTTATGGTTACTATTTTCAGATCAGGATTTTGGTTTTTCAGGTACCAAACTATTCCTTCAAAATTATCGGAATGATAAGCGCCGTTATAATGAATAACCAATTTTCCGGGAGCCCAGTTTTCAAGGGTAAAGTGTGCCATGGTCGCATCTTTGATGGCTTGTGCTTTAGGCAGGTTCGGATTGGCGTGTCCCGCGCCCATTCCGCCCATCATTTCCATCATGGCTTTGTATCCGGGGAGTTCGGGGTCGTATGCCGGAGGGAGGGGGGCTATAAAATATTTGGCATGGTCCGACAAAGAATCGAGTCCTTCAAATCCCTTTTTATGGACAACAGAGGCATACCTTCTTGGTATGTTTGATGCCACAAATATCAGGTTATTTTCTTTGGCAAATTCGATCAGCGGCTTATAGTCAGTTTTGTAATTGTCCCATAATTTAGCTTCAGCTTCAAAGTTTTTATCGCGGATCGTACCGGTTAAATATTCATCTAATATCAGTTGGTTGTCTGATTCAAACATTTCGGCTGCAAGCACCAGGTTAGTACCCTTTTCATCAAACAGATCTTCGGTAACTTGCAATTGCAACCAATGACTGATCGGATTGTTGTGTAACTCGCCAAACATCACTATGTCGGCATCCAAAGCAGCATCAATCATTTTTTTGTACTTCACTTCTTTGCCTTTTTCATTATAGAGCATATAGGCTGGCTTGTCAGATTTGAGTGCTGTTGCTGAAATAAAAATGAGGATCAGCCATAGGTATTTTAACTTTTTCATAAATGTTATTGATTTTTACTTTCGATGGATTGTACCAGGGTTTTTTTAATTTTTTCGTTGATGGGCATGGAATTGCCTTCCTTATCAATATTAACAAAGAGCATTTCTGTAGAACAAACTGTCTCTTCCTTTCTTGTGTCGAAACAAAACCTTCGGGCTTCGAGGTATAATGAAATGGATGACTTTCCCACATTCATTACTTTTCCATAGATACGGATGTGGTCGTTTACCTTCACAGGCTTTTTGAAAAGTACTTCATCCATTTTTAGGGTAACCATATTAGGTGAGCAACTCTCCTCGGCTGCCATGGTACCACCCGATTCATCCATCCACGAAAGCATACGGCCACCAAACAGGTTATTATTGATGCCGATGTCGCTGGTTTTGCAAATTTTGGTTGAGATAAGGCGCATGATAAAAATGTTTAACTTATTGACAGTAGTTAGTGACTGCCCCTATTCAAATTAAATTTCTTTTTCTTCAAGCCTTCAGCCCTGAAAACAAAGGGGAGCAAGTCTTCAACACTATGGATGGCAAAGACTCTTCCACTTTGCCCCATCAGCAAAATACGAATTTTTTTATCCTGACGGGATTCAGATTCGGACATGACCTGCCGACATGATCCGCATGGTGTTACCGGCTCATCAATCTGAAAATCCTGGGTTTTCGCAGTTATCGCAACCACTTCAATACTTGCATCAGGGTAAATGGCGTTGGCATGAAAAAAGGCCACCCTTTCGGCACAAAGACCGGATGGATAGGCCACGTTCTCCTGGTTATTTCCCAAAACTGTTTTTCCGTTACTAAGTCTCAATGCCGCACCTACCTTGAAATGTGAATAGGGGGCATAAGCATTTTCTGTAGCTTCAATGGCCTGTCGCATCAATTCAGCTTCACCCTCGGTTAATTCGTCAATTGAAGCATATTCTTCAAATTCAAAACTAAATTTATTCACCTTCATCAGTTGAGTTTTAAATGTAGATAGCGAAAGTACAAATTAATTTTTGGATCGAAACAGGAAAAATGCGAATTTGGATCACGGGAGGATATGGAGAATTGGAGTAGTGGAGTTTTGGAAAAATGAGAAGATAACAGTTGACAGCACCATTAACCCTTTTGTAACTATAAATCCTGCTCCCTTGCTATACCATTTTGAGCATCCTATTTCCGCAACAGGGAATTCGAAATAACAGATTTGCAATACAGTAGGGGGGGTAACAATTCAACAATTCAACAATTCAAC
>CAZBDF010000045.1:6061-12124 GCA_964490385.1 uncultured Lentimicrobiaceae bacterium
CAATTTAACCCCTCACCTCTAATTCATCCCACCTGACTGTCCACTCAAAATACTTCCATAGTTTTGCTTTTCCTCAATTAATTCGATGGCTTTTTTTACTTCAGGGTCAGATTTTAGGCTGGCTATAACTTTGCCTTTTTGATAGTAGTAGCGTGCTACGATTTCAATAGTCAGGATTTCACTAATGATTTCCTTGTGTGTCAATAAATCTTCGTCTTTATTGTGGTTCAATATTTTTTCCAACGCTTCTAATTCAGTGCTGATGCTTGCATAATAATTTTCTTTTTCCGCAGCTTCTTTTAACTTTTCCAGTGTTTTTTCGCTGGCTGTTGTATATTCAAAATCCTCCCTGCTATTCACATAATCCACAAAATCGTCGTACATTTCATCTGTAAAAACAAAGTCCTCAGGAGATGGAATTTCACTGTGTTCCAGGTAATATTTATTGGCGTAATCAAACATAATGTATTTGATGAATAGAGAGGTTGTTAAAGGGCTCATTTGTTGCGGCTCAAGCAAAATATCAGGTTCAATGCCCGCACCATCAAATACTTTTCTGCCATTTTTTGTTTCAAATTCGGCGAGGAGCGAGTCAGGAACTTTGTGTGCATAACCATCTTCATCCTTGTGCGAATAGTCGATAGCTTGTATGCACCTTCCGCTGGGAATGTAATATTTGGCAACCGTAACTTTTACTTTCGAATTGTAACTTAGGGGGAGTACATTTTGTACCAATCCTTTTCCATAAGTACGCTGCCCAACAATCACACCACGGTCGAGGTCCTGCATCGCTCCCGAAACGATTTCCGATGCTGAGGCACTTCCCGGATCCACAAGAAATACCAGCGGAATTTCCAAATCGACAGGTTTTTTTGTAGTGTAGTAGGATTTGTTTCTTGAACTTTCTTTTCCTTTGGTGCTCACCACCAACTCGCCCTTATCGGTAAATATATTTACAATGTTAACAGCTTCATTAAGCAAGCCGCCACCATTTCCGCGCAAGTCAAAAACCAGGCCTGTCATGTCATTGTTTTCCTGTAGATCAACAAAAGCATTTTGTACTTCATTGCCGGCATTGTGTGTAAAGCCCGAAAGTTTGATGTACCCAACGTGTTCGTTTAACATTCCGTAATAGGGGATGTTGTCAATTTTTACATTTTCGCGTTTTAATTCAATAGCGATGGGCTCGTCAGCGTTCACCCGCTCAATGAGGATTGTTATCGTTGTTCCCGGTTCGCCTTTCAGTATATTACTTACTTCTTCGGTAGATTTTCCCATGGCTGTTTGCCCGTCCACTTCAAGGATTTTGTCGCCGGCGATCAAACCGCTTTTTTGAGCAGGAAAACCTTCGTATGGTTCCGAAACAACCACATAATCACCCTGCTTGTGTATCAGTGCCCCAATGCCCCCATATTGCCCGGTGGTGAGTAATTTGTAATCCTCAATTTGCGATTCGGGTATGTAGTTGGTAAACGGATCCAATGTTTCCAGCATGGCATCAATGCCGGTTTTCATTAAATCTCCGGGGTTAACATCGTCAACATAGTTCATGTCGAGTTGCTTGTACAATTCAGTGAAAATGTCGAGGTTCTTCGAGATTTCAAAATCGTTGTTGTTTTCCTGTGCAACAGTTGTAAAACCAAAGGCGAAAAACGTAAATAGAAGCAGGTAAATGTTTATAAGGTTTCTCATGTCGGATGTTTTTTCGTAAGTCAAAAAGAAGTTGTGTTACCAGGTTATTTTTGCTGTTCTTTTAAGTCCAAGATTAAACGGTGAATGGCTTGAATTATTTTTTTTTCAATCTCGTCGAAGGAAGGCGATTTCTTTGAGGTAAAGATAAAAGCAACAGTAATTTTCAGTGCCTGGCTATCCAGCTCTTCGTATAATAATGCTTTGTTTTTGCGGTAGCTCTCCCGCACGAGGCGCTTGATCCTGTTCCTATCGACGGCTTTTTTGAAATTTCTTTTTGGTATTGTAATAAGGGCTTTCGCCGGATATGGGCCTGTAAACTTATCGGTATCAGCCACCTTGCAATAAACCACCTTAAAAGGAAAGTTGAAGAAGGATCCTCCTTTGCTAAAAAGCTTGTCTATTAGCTTTTTATTACACAGCTTTTCGGTTTTGGTGAATGTTTGTCTGGTGTACATAAAAAAAATGTTTTGGCAATTTACTCACCAAAACATTTGTGTATTTTTATTCTCAGTTAAAAATTGTTAAACCCTACCAATAAGCAAGTTTCTTATGTTAAGATTTCGCTTTTTGGCCATTTTTCTTGTGGGCTTTTTCAAGATATTGATTCAAAGCCATGGTCATCGAAGGAGCTGATTTTGTAGGTGCGTTAAGGTCAAGTTTAAAACCTGCTTCTTTTACTGCCTTGGCAGTTGCCGGACCGAAAACTCCGATCTTCGTATCGCCCTGCTCAAAATCAGGAAAGTTTTTTAACAATGAGGCAACGCCCGATGGGCTGAAGAAGATGAGCATGTCATATTTAACAATATTTACCTTCGACAGGTCACTGGCTAGTGTTTTGTAAATTATAGCCTTGGAGTAATTAACTTTGTTGTCATCCAGTAATTTTGGGATCGAGAGTTTGTGAATATCCGAACACGGCAATAGAAACTTTTCATCACTGTGCTTTTTAATCAATTCCAGTAAATCCTTAAAATTTTGCTTTCCGTGAAAAATTTTACGCTTACGGTACTGAACATATTTTTGCAGATAGAAGGAGGTTGATTCCGATATGCTGAAATACTTCATGTTATCAGGTACTTCTACGCGCATTTCCTTGCACATCCTGAAAAAGTGATCAACCGAATTTCTGCTGGTGAAAATAACAGCGGAATGATCGAGGATACTTACTTTATCTTTCCTGAAATCCCTTGCAGGGATTCCAACTACTTTAATAAACTTTTCAAAATCAACTTGTACGTTAAACTTCTGACCCAAATCTTTATATGGCGATTTAATAGGATCAGCTGGCTTTGGCTGCGAAACAAGTATGGTCTTAATCATTCAATTTAGGTTTTTGTTGTTTTCCAAATTCAAGTCCTATCGAAGCCTTTATCTACAATTGATTAGCAACTGAAATTGCCTTAATTATTATCAAAACAGGTAAAATTTCGAGGGTGCAAAAGTAAATAAAAAAATGATACAACAAATATTTTCGTTCACCCAAAATAATAGACGTTCCCTTTACAGTCCTGAACATGAACAATAAAGCAATAAGTCCAATGGCCAGGTACATTGAGACTAAAGACCTGTCGTAGATGGAAACGATCAGTACAGGCAATAACAAAATGGCGCCAATGGCATTAAATTTGAAACTATTAACTGCATATCTTTTAGCTATTCCCTTAGCTTTAAAAACGTAGCCACTCAATCTGGCTAACAAAAGTTGCACTATGAATAAAACGGCAATAATTGCAGGAATTATCATAAAATGCATGAAGGTGTAATCTCCATCCCCCGCTTCAAAGAGTTTAAACTTTTGAAGGAGGATAAAAGTAAATACAGAATAAACCAAAACCGTCAATAAAAACAACAGGAAGGTAAAACCTGCAGGTGAATCATTTTGTAAGCTCGGCTTTGAGGATTGAATGGATTGAAATATGTTCCGCAATGTTTTATTTCCGGCAAACCTGATAATTGCCAGGATAAGCAGACAGCCGAGCAGAATTATCATTGGCCATGCAATCCGGGGTTCAGCAATCAATTTTGGATTGATGATAGCTTGTTGGTTCTGCGAACTTGTAACAAACCTATTATGCGTCACTTGGTTTGTAACTGTATCTTTTAAAGCACTGGTTACTTCAAAACTTAAGCTGGTATCCGCCGATGGAGTTGGTTCTGCCACCTCATTAACCGTTGCGGGCGAATCGTAAAAATGATATATTGTATCAGATTGAAAAGCCAAGGTCCTTTGATTTTTTGATTTTGCAAAATTAGTGATATTTCAGGGGCCTTAGCATTAGAAAATACCTTATTTTTGAAGTGCTAAAAAATTCATCAATAATAATAAAAATCAAAGCATGTTTAATCTAATTTTATTTGGCCCTCCAGGCTCGGGAAAAGGGACTCAAGCAGTAAAAATTGCAGAGAAATATAATTTTGCACACATTTCTACAGGAGATATTTTTAGAAGTGAGATAAAAAATAAAACCGAACTTGGCCTAAAGGTCCAGGAAGTAATTGAAAGAGGTGAACTTGTTCCTGATGAGTTGCTGGTTGCGATTTTGGATAATGCAATTGGTACGTATTCTGATGTAGATGGATTTATTTTTGACGGATTTCCGCGAACGCTCAGGCAAGCAGCGGACTTCGATAGCCTGCTCACTTCAAAAAGCCAAAGTGTGTCGCTGGTGTTGGCATTGCAGGTTGATGAAGAAGAGGTGATTAAAAGATTGTTGAAACGTGCACAACTTCAGGGCCGTAAAGATGATACCGAGGATGTAATTCGCAACCGGATGGTTGTTTATCACACACAAACCAGCCCACTAATCGATTTGTACACAGCGCAAAATAAGTATGAAGTGGCTTGTGGAAGTGGCACGATTGACGAAATTTCAGAAAACCTTTGCAAGATAATCGATAGGCATATTTAGCCAGGTGTTCATTGAATGCTTGAATTAAACAAACTAATTATACAACTTATGACAGGGATTTGCCGCAGCATGTCCCTATTTTTTTGCTTTAATCCACCAAACTCTTCGATACCGAAACATTTGTGTCCTCGTCGTAGTGTACAGTAAAGCCCAATTTTTTAAACACGGCAATCATTGGTTTGTTATCCTTGGTGGTTTCGGCAAATATTCTTTTCAATCCATTGGCTTTGGCAATTTCAAGGCAATATTGTGTTAAGATTTTACCGAGGTCTTTACGTTGCCACGCGTCAGTAATCAGAATGGCATATTCAACCGTTTCAACATCGGGGTCGGCAATCAGGCGCCCTACACCGATGAGTTTCCTCTCGCCATCTTCTTCCACCTCGGCAACAATAGCAAGTTCGCGGGCATAATCGATATAGCAAAACTGGGTAGCTACCTCGTGCGAATCGAAATGAAAGTTGTACCTGAACCTCGAGTAAATAGATTCTTTGGAGCAACTGCCCAGCATATCCAGCCACAAGGGTTCATCTTCGGGTTTGATAGGCCTGAGCAAAGTATCGGTTCCGTCCAGGAGTTTAATCTTCTTGATGTATCTTTCCGGATAGGGGCGGAGTAAAAGATGTGAATAAGGCTGTACGGGATTCTTCAGGGTTTCCTCGTCAATCATAACACTAACATCCAATGCAATAACGTCATCTGTAGTAACTATAATGGGGTTGATGTCCAGTTCTTCAATTTCCGGATAATCGGCTGCCAGGTACGACAGGCGGATCATCACCTCAACCAGCTTATTGATATTTTTGGGCTCACTGCCACGGTAGCCTTTTAGCAAGGGGTAAATGTTTAAGGACTCGAGCATTTGGTTGGCTAACCTCTCGTTCAATGGAGGGAATTCAAGTCTTTTGTCAGCGAACAGTTCAGCTTCTGTACCTCCCATCCCCACGAGGAAAACAGTTCCGAAAATGGAATCTTTCTTAATGCCAAGGATCATTTGCACCGAATCTTTAAGGTCAATCATTTTTTGAACGGTGATGCCTTCAATCCTTGCACCCGGGGCGTTTCTGTGAACACGCTCCATAATTCCATGGAAAGCCGCAATCAGGATTTCATCGTTCTTAACATCCAATGCAATGCCCCCAACATCGGTTTTATGAGAAATATCTGGCGACTCAATCTTTAAAACAACCGGGTAGCCAATTTCGTTGGCAATGCGCAGGGCTTTGGTTTCACCTATCGCCAGAATGGGTTCAGTGGAAGGGATCCCATAAGCATTTATCAATGCCTTGGCATCTTGCTGGCTCAGAAATTTCTCTTTTGGGAATATCTCGTTTACAAATTTCTCCCGTAGGTTCTGCATGTCGTAGTGAAATGAAACCGGGATTTCTTTAGGCGTTTCAAACAGTGCATCCATATTTTTCGAATAGTCAACCAGGGTCATAAATGCTCTTACGGCCTGTTC
>CAZBDF010000045.1:12224-13540 GCA_964490385.1 uncultured Lentimicrobiaceae bacterium
TTTGCATCGCCAAGTACATCCACCGGGTTGCCATGCGACCAGTAAGGTGGAAGTATTTCGTTGAGCTTGGTTATACTCTCGCTCGAAAGTTTGCAGAGTTTGCCACCTTTGGCGATAAGGCCATCAGTTGCCATTACACCAGGGCCTCCGGCGTTGGTAACTATGGCAAGGTTCGATCCTTTTGGAATGCGCTTGCGGCCAATCAAATCCGTAAAATCGAAAATGTTTCCAATGTTAAACACACGGGCAACACCGGCACGTCTGAATAGGGCATCATAAATGGCATCTTCTGAAGCAAGTGCCCCGGTATGCGATGCAGCGGCCTTGGCTGATTCGGGAAAGCGGCCGGCCTTGTAAACGATAATCGGCTTTTTGCGCGCGAAGGCCCGGGCGGCAGTCATAAATTGTTGTGCAAAGGTGATCGACTCAACATACAATACCATCGACTTTGTGTTGCCATCCTGCCCAAGGAAATCAATCAAGTCGCCAAAGCCAACATCCATAGTATTACCAATGGAAACAAAATAAGAGAAACCGATATTTTCGCCCATCGCCCAATCAAGTATGGCAGTTCCCAGTGCACCTGATTGAGAAATAAATGCCACATGTCCTTTTTTTGGCATTCCCACGGCAAAGCTGATATTCATTTGTTGATGAGGGGCAATCAATCCCAGGCAGTTTGGCCCAATCACCCGCATATCGTATTTATCAACAATACTTTTCACCCTTTCTTCCAGTTCCTTGCCTTCATCACCGGTTTCCTTAAAACCAGCCGACATAATGATAAGCCCCTTGACCCCTGCTTCCCCACATTCTTCAACAAGTTGAGGGACAGCCTGGGCATTTGTAGTGATCACCGCCAGGTCAGGGACCTTAGGCAGGCTTTTTACAGTCGGGAAGCATGGGATGCCAAGCACCGCTTCATATTTTGGGTTAACCGGGTAAACTACACCTCTGAATCCACCGCCAACTAAATTGCGAAGGGTCATCCCTCCAACAGTATCAGGATTAGCAGGAACACCAATGAGTGCGATACGCTTAGGGCGGAATATGCTGTTTAAACTACGAATTGCCATAATGTAAAAGTTGTTTTAGAAATACAAGGATGCAAAAAAATGACCTGTTAACAATCACCGTTAACGAATTCACAAAAATAGGAAACAAAACGATAAACGTAACAGGGAGTGATTAATTTTAGGTTAAATCCTAAGCAATGATAAAATGATAAAATGTGGCAATGAGGCAATGATAAAATGATGCAATGATAAAATGTGAGAGCAAAGTGCGAGGAGCAGAGAGTAGAGAGCAGAGAGCAG
>CAZBDF010000045.1:13640-16480 GCA_964490385.1 uncultured Lentimicrobiaceae bacterium
GAAATGAGATAAAAGCGAGTTCGAAGTTTTTCGATCAGGTTTTTAGGGGCTTTGGTTTTTCCTTAGCCAAAACTTTCAACGAGGAACATTCGACCCCGCAATGGCGGGATTTCGCTCCGCTCAACTTCGGACGTTTAGCAGCGAAAAAGAAAATGATAAAGTGTGTGATTGATAGAATGTGAAAAGGTGAAAGGGTTTTACCATCGGTATCAATTAAAATATTAAAAGTTCCATATTATGGAATTTATCTGTACTTTTGCCCAATACTTAATCCGAAAACATAAATGCACATTATCTCATTTAGGAAGTTAAGGGAGTATTTTGAAAAGGAACCTGATTCCAAGGTTGCTCTTCAGGATTGGTTTAAAAGAACAAAAAAGGCTGAATGGGAAAATTTTTCCGAAATGAAGCAAACATTTAATTCGGTTGATGCAGTGGGGAATTCAAAGTTCGTTTTTAATATCAAGGGAAATCAATATCGGATTGTTGCAAAAGTAATGTTTACCATAAAGCGGGTTTATATCCGATGGGTGGGTAAACATTCGGATTATGATAAAATCAAGAACATCAAAAATATTTAGTTTATGAAAAATAGCATTGCACACCCAGATTATGTTAAGGCCAATTTAATTGTCGAATCCTTAATAAATGAAGTCGATGATACGATGGACGAAAAGCATGAACTGATGGCAAAGTTTATTGAGGCTTCTGATATCGTTGAGAGGTATGAAGAATTGCACTTTCCAATTGGCTTGCCATCCTTAGTTGATGTAATTCGTTTGCGGATGACCGAAATGCGATTAAAAAATAAAGACCTGGCTAAACTGCTCGATACCACACCTTCACGGATTAGTGAGTATCTAAACGGGAAACGTGATATTTCACTAAAGGTTGCCAGGGGTTTGCAACGCAAGCTAAATATCGACAGCGACATTATTTTGAATGGTTGAAAAGAAAAGTCGCCCCGTGAATTGTTCATGGTAGTAGTGCTACAGTTCAGAACTTACCCCTTTCGCTCAACATGATTCACGGGGTGACTGTACATCAAATTGAGTATCTAATTTTTCCTTTGCTATTCCGACTCTGACAGGTCTTCGACTCTGTCAGGTCTTGGGAAAAATGACCTGTCAGAGTTCGACGCAGGAGAACCTGACAGAGTCAGAGGAGAGAATGAAAAAAGCCTGCCAGTTTATAACCAGCAGGCTTTGTATTCTTAAAATGAATAGAATCTATTTCTTCGCTGGTTTCACCATTATCGTTAGTACAGTACCAACTAGTACTGCTATACCAGAAATGGTAAATGCAAGTGAGAAGTTTTAGTATGTTTAAACTTTTTTCGGAGTTTTTATGAATAAAATAATTATAGCCCCCAAAATACAAGCAACCCCTGCAATGATAAATGGCGTTAACCATGCTGTTGGCTCAGTTGCACCTTTAGCAGCATCCTTAAAATATCCAGCGATCTGTGGCCCAAGTATTCCGGCAATACCATAGGCGAAAAATACAAGCCCATAGTTTTTACCAACTGTTTTGTTTCCGAAGAAGTCAGCAGTTGCAGCTGGGAATAATGCGAAATTACCGCCAAAATTAAAGCCGATTATTGAAGCAGCAATGATCAATCCAGTTGGTGTGGCACCGAAACGATACAATAAAAGCATGATAATTCCTTGAAGCAAACACATAAGGAATATCGAAATTTTCCTTCCCAATTTATCAGAAAGAGTTCCCCAAATAATCCTTCCAAGACCATTCAGGATGGCATATGTTGCCATAGCTGTTCCAGCAGTAGCACTGGCCCAATCCCTCACTTGAGCAAACCCTGCAGTTGAAGGATCTAAAGATCCAAGCTTTTTGTAGGTTAATGCATCAATACCAAAAAGTTTGATGCAATAAATAACCATTAGTCCGGCAAGTGCAGAAAAGACGAAGGTGATGAAAATCATGTAGAATTGTGGCGTGCGAAGTATTTCTCCGGGATTAAAATTGATGATTCCTGTAGCTTTACTGTCTCCCACTTTAGGAGGAGTATAACCTTTGGGTAGCCATCCTTCAGGTGGATCTTTCATAACAAGACTACCTAAGAATACCATAACTGCGAATATTATTCCGTATAACAGGAAAACACTTCTAACACCATCAAGGCCCGCAATTTCTAAGTTATTCAAAAGGCCACCTCCCCATGAGCCGGCCCATTTGACCCATATAGTAGCCCCAAAGCCAAACCCTGCAACAGCAAGTCCAGTTAGCATACCCTTTTTATCAGGAAACCATTTTACACCTACAGCAATGGGTACAACATAAGCCAGTCCAATTCCTGAGCCACCAATAACACCTATGAAAATTAATTGACTAATAAAGCTATCTCCAAAGAAGCCAGCCAAAATGTATCCTGCTCCCAAAACTAAACCACCTGCCATTGCAAGCTTTTTAGGACCAATAGTTGTTAATTGCCGGCCAGCCCATATCATGACAAGTGCGAAAAAGAAAAGTCCTGCCGAAAAAATCCAGGCTGCTTCACCAGCGGTAAATTTATAGTCTCCAGTTTGTGCAGTAAGTTGTGGTGTAAAAACCGACCAGGCATAAATTGCTCCAAGAGCTAACTGTATCAATATTGCACCTGCAACTACTAACCATCTATTCATTACTTTTTCATTACTCATAGTCTCAAATATTTTGATTGATAATTTTTTTGGATAAAAGAAAAAAAGGCACTTTGGGTCGTGCGGATCCAAAATGCCTTTTTTTCATATGTTAATTTGTGCTTAGCGTTTTACTTCAACTTTAGCACCGTCAATGATGTCCTCAACAACACCCGGATCGAGCAATGTTGATGTATCTCC
>CAZBDF010000046.1:0-16364 GCA_964490385.1 uncultured Lentimicrobiaceae bacterium
AGCAGCATGGCATTCGTTTTTAATAGTTCTAAATAATATGGTCCAGTAGCTCAGTTGGATAGAGCAGCAGCCTTCTAAGCTGCGGGTCGTGGGTTCGAGTCCCGCCTGGATCACAAAGGCCATCAATAAATTGATGGCCTTTTTTTATTCCCAAAAATTTTATATTCTTTATCCTGAGTTCTGTGTAGAATTGTCACAGATTTAGATAATACTTAACTGCCTGTTGAATATATTTCATCAGTCAGTTTTTTCATACCCGTAATAAGGACAAATTCAGCTTAAAATCTGGCAAGGTTTTTTCAGCGGGAAGCTCCTTGTCAAAACTATCAAATACATCTCTTGTGCCATCGCTGCGGTAAACGTAACCTTTTTCATCTTCAGGCAAAATCAACCATGCGAGCAGGCAGCCATTCTCTATCCATTCAAGCATTTTGCCTTTAAGCAGCTGCAAAGAATCAGATGGTGATTTTAATTCTACAACAAACTCGGGGCAAATGTGTGGAAACTTATTTCTCTCCTCCAAAGGAATGCTTTGATAACTTTCATTTGACAGCCATGCAGCATCAGGTGATCGCATCGCCTTATTTGGCAAAATAAAACCTGTTGAAGAATCAAAGGTCTTTCCAAGGTTTTTGTTAATATTCCAATTCGCTAACTGCCGGAATATTTCACCGCTGATATATCCTGTATTAAGACCTGTTGGCGACATAATAATAATATCCTTTCTGGCATCACGTTCAATTTTAACATCACGGTTATCCACGCATAGTTGGAATAACTGATCGTCGGTCAGTCCATTGATCGCTTGTGTTTTTAAAATCAGGTGTTCCATTATAAAGTAATTAACTTCATCAAAGGTACAATTATTTTAATTAACCTAAAAGCCCTTATCAAAAAAAGAGTGTAGGATAAGTTGCAAACCAGTCTAATGTGAATAAGTCTGTATAGCCCCCTGAATACCGGTAATTAACATTTGTGTTGCAATTACTGAAAGGATCAATCCCATAATTCTTGTAATTACACCAACTACACCTTTACCCAGAAATTTGATGAGTTTTTCGCCATAAACAAACATCAAAAAAGTGAGGATACAGAGTGCGGAAAAAGTGATGAGAACGATAAGGACATGGGTGAAACCTGAACTGGCTCCTACGAAATTCATGGCTGTTGAAATGGTCCCGGGCCCGGCAAGAATTGGAATTGCCATGGGTGAGATGGCAATGTTCATTTCTCCATCCTCATGCTTTTGCTTAATCTTCTTATCAGCGCTATCGGGGAAATGATGTACTGCCGACTTCTTACCCTGGATCATGCTGTAACCCACAAAAAACAAAAGAATTCCTCCGGTAATTTGAAAGGCCGGCAAAGTAATCCCAAACAAGGTAAAAATAAAATGCCCGCTTACGCAAAATGTACCAACGATAATAAAAGCGTACAATACCGACTGGAAAGCCAGTTTGCGCCTTTCGGCAGGTGTATTTGACTGTGTCAGACTTAAAAAAATAGGCGTGTTAGCAATAGGGTTCATAATAGCGAACATGCCCATAAATACAGTTCCTGAAAATAAAATGAGTTCGTGCATAATTTATATTTTGAATGATGTGCAAAACTATTAAAATCCATCAGATTTAAATCCTGGTAACTAATCAGGGGTGCACGACAAATTTCCACCCATCAAAATATTAATCATCGAATTACACTGATGAATCGAATTATCACCTGCCTAAGGCAGGTGAAAGTTGTGTAATTCGTTCCATTCGATGAAAAATTAAATCATTTGTGGATTCTATTGTGATATTTGTCGTACACCCCTAATCAGTCTGTTAAAACGCTTTATTAAATCGTTCATCCCCTACGGGGAATCCTAGAGTGCACACACAATTGGTTTTGCTACAATACTCAATCACCTACGGCGATCCCGATTCGTCAGCGAGGCGAGTTCCACGTAGTGCTCGCCTCGCTGCGAAGCGGGGATAAAGTATTGTAGTTTAAATTGACACAACACCTCACTATTCCCTGTAGGGGATTTACAAATCCTGAATTATTTGTATTTAATTGGAGATAGACTTATCAAAACTGAAATCTTTATCCAAAAAAAGTCATTGATGGTCATTGATTGTCATTGATGGTCATTTGTAGTCATTTGTAGTCATTGATAATAATTATAATCGAAAGGGGTTAAAGTCCTGGTAAGAGATGCCCACCTTGCCGTAGAGGCAGGGAAACCTTAGCAGCAATACAAACAACAGGGCCGCTATCCCCTCGTTCCTCGGGGCTTGCCTGCCTCGTCGGCAAGACGGGCATCCCTTGCCGTATTTGTGGGTAACTTCCACTATAAACCTTATGCCCACAATTCCCTTTTTATTCCCTAAACCTCCTCTTCCCGGCAATCCTGGTTGCAAAAGTTACAAAGGCTACTACGGTTACGGAACTCAATGGCATGAGTATGGCTGCGATAATTGGGGATAGAAGTCCTTGCACGGCAAAGGTTAAACCAACGACATTGTAAATGATTGAAATAAGAAAACTGACCTTTACAATATTGAGGGATGTTTTTGAAAACTTTATAAATTTCACCAGGTCGGCAAAACGGCTTGCCTCAAGGATGGCATCACATGCAGGCGAAAACTGGTAGATGTCATCAGCAATTGAAATCCCAACCTGGCTGGCATTTAAAGCCCCCGCGTCATTCAGGCCATCACCAATCATCAATACCTGACGCGATTCACGCTTAAGATTTCGGATGTATTCAAGTTTGTCGTTGGGCGACTGGTTGAAATGCAAATGCTCGCCACTGCCAAAAATCCTTGCCAGGCGGCTTCTTTCTGCGTCATTATCACCCGAAACCACATGCAGTTCGTAGCCCGGTTTAAGGGTCTCGATAACATCCTGCATCCCTTTGCGGTATTTACTATCCACAACAAAATGGGCCTTACATGTTCCATTCACCGAAACAAATACTTCGGAAGCAAAAACATCCCTGTCGTGCTTGTTGCACATTACAAAATCGGATGAACCCAATTTTATATCCAGGCCTCCAACCTTGCCTTTAATTCCGGCTGACGGAATTTCCATGTAATCGTCCACCTCGGCAATTTCATCCACATCCAGAAAATCGAAAACAGCAGCACTCAGTGGATGCGCCGATTGACGGGCAAGGGATTTTACAGCGACAATTTCTTCGAGCATCAATTCACCATCCTCCAACTTTACATTTTTTGAACGGTTGTAGGTGATGGTGCCGGTTTTATCGAAAACTACCGTATCAATCTTTGTGAGCCTCTCAACAACATCTGTATTTTTAAGGTAAAATCCCTTGTGCCCAAATATACGCATCGTCGAACCAAATGAAAAGGGCATCGAAAGTGCAATGGCGCATGGGCAGGCAACAATCAGCACCGAAGTAAATGTAAGTAAGGCGATAGACGGATCGACAAAATACCAGAATATGGCTGTGGCTGTTGCAATGATCAATACCGCAATGGTAAAGTTTTTGCTCAACCTGTCGATCAGTGAAGTGATCCTCGATTCAGCTTTGTCTTTATCCACATTCTGGTTCCAAAGTTGCGTCAATTGGCTTTGTGCTACATCTTTTTTTACAAGTACCTCCACCGCACTGCCGATTTGTTTCCCACCGGCAAATACCACATCTCCTTCTTTTTTGCCCACTGGCATCGACTCGCCGGTAACAAAGGAATAATCGATATTTGCCCGGCCCTTGCTGATGATGCCGTCAGTTGGGATTAACTCCTGGTTTCGGATAAGGATTTTATCGCCAACTTTCAGGTTCTTCAAAGGGGTACTCACCTCCCCTTCATCCGTAACTTTGGTTACTGCCACCGGGAAATAAGATTTATAATCCCTGTCGAAGGCGAGGCTTTTATAGGTTTTGTCCTGGTACCATTTACCGATAAGCAGGAAAAAAACGAAACCGGAAAATGAATCGAGGTAGCCAGGGCCCGTGCCGGAAATAATCTCGTAATAACTTTGCAACGAAAGCGCAAGTATCCCCAAAGTGATGGGCAGGTCGATGTTAATAATTTTATGTTTCAGGTTTTTAAATGCCGAAAGCCAATACCCGCTACTGCTATAAAATAATACTGGTAGTGACAACAGAATATTTATCCAGCCAAAGAAATTGCGGAAATTTTCCTCCAACTCATCAGCAAAGGAAAAATACTCCGGCATGCTAATTAGCATGATATTTCCGAAAGCAAAACCTGCAATGCCAATTTTTATCAGTAAGGAACGGTTGGATTTTTGCTTTCCCTGACCATTAAGTTTATCAAGGGTAATTTGCGGAATATAATGCACCGAAGCCATCAATTCAACCAAACGGCGCAGCGAAATTTCCTTTTGGTTGTAAGTGATCGACACCTCTTTTTTTACAAAGTTCACCAGGGAATTCTTCACACCTTTATCCATCAGGTGCATATTTTCGAGCAGCCAGATGCACGAACTACAATGAATGGCCGGAATAAAAAGGGTGATTTTACAAATATCGCCTTCCGAAAAATCGTGCAGTTTGCTGATGATTTCCTCATTATCGAGGTAGGCATATTTATTCCCAAACTCTTGCTTTTCAACCCTCACTCCCGGAGTGTCAACGATGGTGTAATATTTATTGAGCTTGTTCTGATTAAGGAGTTGGTAAACAGTTTTACATCCATGACAGCAGAAATTATGCCCTTCCCAAACCACGGGATATTTCCCGCAATCATCGCCACAGTGTATGCATTTTTCAGTTGCCATCGTATTAAGTTTGGCGCAAAGTAACAGAAAATTCAGCATTAAAATTTATAGCTATAAGCGAATAGATAATGACCAACGTTTTACTATCAGCTCAAGCTCATTATGAATCCTCTACGAGGATTACAATTACTTATATCACTACATGTGTTACAAGTATGGAACCTCTACGAGGTTTCCTTCAAAAACAATCACTCAAACCTCGTAGAGGTTAAATAATTGTAATGAGCTCAACACAAGGGAAATAGAATAATCCTCGTAGAGGATTCATATTTAGGTCACCTATGGCAGATTAGAAATCTCCTGTTCGCCCAACATCAAAGATTAAGTTATACCGATCAGCCTGAAAATTGATTTGCATCAATACTATACCTGTAAAATTTCAAGCCTAAAAAAAACTATCAACAGTTTGTTATTTATAGCCGTTTCAAAATAATATTGTAATATGCTGTATATTAAAATGTTTTAGATACTTGAATTACTTCAGCTAAGTCATTTTCGTTATTCACAAAATAGCAAACAAAAAAACCTAATAAAATATTATCTACATTTACTCGAATTTTCGATGCTTTAAAATCACATCCTAATTAATTTTAACTATGAAAAAATTACTTTCCTTACTAATGATCACTTTCCTCATTTATGGCTGCGGAGGGCAATCATCAGAAACTGAATCAACCGAAAACGATACTATTGATCCTGCCAACATTGAAACCGTAGAAATTGCTGTTACCGGCATGACCTGCAACCACTGCGAAATGACCATACAAAAAGCGGTAAAAGCCTTGTCCGGGGTACAGGACGTTAAGGCTTCGCATGTTGATGAAGTTGCGATTGTTTGTTTTGATAAAACGCAAACTACTGTTGACCAAATGAAAGCAGCAATTGCTGACAAAGGATATGAACCCGGGGAATATGTAATCACGGAACCGACAGAGTAGGAATTCGAATTGAACTGCTACCTGATGCCATATTAAAAATTGTTGCAGGTTGCAGGTTTGAGGTTACATCCTTGCAACTTGAAACATGCAACCTGTAACAGTTTTATCCGATTTGACCAATTTATTAAATGCAAAATATTTTAACTGATAGTTTACTAACCAAATAAATCACAAAAAGATGAAAAAGATTCTATTCTTATTTGTTGCCCTCGCGTTATTTGCCAGCTGCGAATGCGACGATCACAACTGCGACGGTGACCAACACAAAGATTGTGAAAAGCACATCACAGCTAAAGATGGCATGTTTATCCATGTGAGCAGCGATGATCCGCACCGCGTGTTGATGGCCCTGAAAATGGCCGAGTTGATTTCGGAAGACCACGAAGTACTGATGTATTTCGACATTAAAGGCGTTGAAGTATTGCTCAAAACTTCTGAAGATATGGCGTTTGCACAATTTCCGTCTTCACATGCACAAATTAAAAAATTACTTGATTCGGGCGTAGTTATCCAGGCTTGCCCCGGATGCCTCGAAGCAACAGGACACACAAAAGATGAACTGATGCCGGGAATTGTTTTAGCCGATAAGGAAAGGTTTTTCAACTTTACCAAAGGTCGGATATTGACGATGGATTATTAGGAGAGCGGAGAGCATAGGGCATAGAGCATAGAGCGTAGGGCTATGACATCCTTGAGGATTCACCGCTCGCCACTCACTGTTCCCCATTCACTGTTCACTACTCACCATTCACTGTTCACTACTCACTATTCACTGTTCACTATCAACCATTCACCAAAAATGCGGAGAAAGAAAAACATACTGCACACGGTTTACCGATTTTACTATGATGGATTTCGTAGTATGACCTGGGGGCGTAAGCTTTGGCTCATAATCTTTATTAAACTCTTCATCATGTTTGCCATCCTGAAACTCTTTTTCTTTCCCGATTTCCTTAAAACCAACTTCGATTCTGATAAGGAAAGAAGTGACTACGTGATTGAACAATTAACAAATACCAAATAGTCTTTGCAAGAAAACGCCAAATACTGTGTTACTCTCGTTTTGAAAACAGTTATTTACAAAAGTAAACTCCTTGATTTTCAAAACTTCGAAAGCCTTGTCTTTGACGTCTTCTTATCAAAGACTTGAAAAATGATGCGTTTTCTTTCTGACACTAAATCATAATAAACAAAAAATTTTATGGAAAATTTCGACATGACATTGATTGATTGGTCGCGTGGACAGTTTGCCCTGACCGCGATGTACCATTGGATTTTTGTCCCGCTCACCCTCGGCCTGGCATTTATCATCGCCATTATGGAGAGCATTTATGTAAAGACCGGGGACGAGAAGTGGAAAAAAATCACAAAATTCTGGGGCACCCTATTTGGGATTAATTTCGCTATTGGGGTAGCCACAGGTATTATCCTCGAATTTGAGTTTGGCACCAACTGGTCGAACTACTCCTGGTTTGTGGGCGACATTTTTGGGGCACCACTTGCCATCGAAGGCATCATGGCCTTTTTTCTGGAATCCACTTTTATTGCCGTTATGTTTTTCGGCTGGAATAAGGTTAGTAAAGGTTTCCACCTGACCTCCACATGGCTTGTTGCCATCGGTGCCAGCTTGTCGGCTTTGTGGATATTAGTAGCCAATGCCTGGATGCAGGATCCTGTGGGCATGGTTTTTAATCCCGATACCGCCAGAAACGAAATGGTTGATTTCTGGGCAATACTATTCTCGCCCACGGCCATCAATAAATTTCTCCATACCATCGCCTCAGGATACGTACTGGCAGCAGTGTTTGTCATCGGTATTGCGTCATGGTTCCTTCTGAAAAAACGTGATCCGGTTTTCGCCAAAAAAAGCATTTTGGTTGCGAGTGTGTTTGGTATTACAACTTCGCTTTTCCTGTTCTGGTCGGGTGACGAATCAGCACGGCAGGTCGCCCGTGTACAGCCCATGAAATTTGCAGCCATGGAAGCACTCTGGGAAGGACATGCCAATGTTCCGCTGGTGGCTATTGGAATCTTGGAAAGGCCAGCCCCACCACCTGCTGAAGGAAAATACCAGGAAAGGGACTTTGCATTTAAAATAGAAATCCCCAATGCACTTTCACTTTTGGCCTTCCTCGACCCACATGCCTATATTCCCGGTGTAAAAGACCTTGTTAATGGATACACCCATCCCAACACCGGAAAAAAAGAGCTTTCCTATTACGAAAAAATTGACCTTGGCAAAGAAGCCATTGGAACGTTACGAGGTTATAAGGAAGCTATGAATAAAGGAGATGAACAAACCATGGCCATGTTCAAAGCCAAATTCGACAGTGAGGAGTGGATGGAAAATACCTTCAAGTATTTTGGATACGGATATTACGGTGCAGATTCAATTGAAGGACTGATTCCCAGCATTCCTATATCGTTTTACAGCTTTCATATTATGGTAATCCTGGCGGCGCATTTTATGATCTTATTTGTTTTGATGCTGATATTCGTATTGAAAAACCGCCTCCATAAAATGAAGTGGTTGTTATATGTTGGTATTTGGACAATTCCATTGGTTTATATCGCCAGCGAGGCAGGATGGGTTTTGGCAGAGTTAGGCCGCCAACCATGGGTAATCCAGGATTTAATGCCCACACTTGCTGCCGTATCCAAAATTGATACCAGCAGTGTGCAAATCACCTTCTGGCTATTTGCCATCACCTTTACAGCACTGCTGATTGCGGAAATTAAAATTATGCTTACTCAAATTAAAAAAGGAATCTCGGGAGGGCACTAATATGTTTGAATCATTATCATTTTTAGCATTGCAACAATACTGGTGGATGATCATATCTCTCCTTGCCAGTTTATTGGTTTTTCTATTTTTTGTCCAGGGCGGGCAAACCCTGATTTACACCCTCGGCAAAAACGACACCGAACGAAAGATGCTGGTCAATTCGTTGGGCCGCAAATGGGAGTTTACCTTCACTACCCTGGTGACCTTTGGTGGGGCATTCTTTGCATCCTTCCCCCTATTTTATTCCACAAGTTTTGGTGGGGCATATTGGGTTTGGATGTTGATATTGTTTGCTTTTATCATCCAGGCTGTGGCCTATGAATACCGGTCGAAGCCAAATAATTTTCTGGGGAAACGGACTTACGAAACTTTCTTATTCATTAATGGGGCAGTCGCAACAATATTGATTGGAGTTGCAGTGTCAACCTTTTTTACAGGATCGGAATTTTCGGTAAACAAGATGAACATTACAAATATTTTCGGTGCCGGATCAACCACTATTTCGGCATGGGAAGGGCCAGCTCATGGGCTGGAAGCCGCCCTGAACATTCAGAACCTTTCGCTTGGCCTGGCCGTTTTCTTCCTGGCAAGGGTTTTGGCCCTCTTGTATTTTATGAATGACATCGATAGTGAAAACATCTTCGCAAGAGCAAAAAAACAACTGATGATCAATGCGATACCATTTGTTGTGTCCTTTCTTTTGTTTGTAGGATTGCTTCTAACACAAAAGGGCTTTGCAGTCATTCCCCAGGAAGGCCTTGACCCACTGCGCTGGAAAGTCGAAATGGAACCTTATAAATACCTGCACAACTTCCTTCAAATGCCGGTAGTATTGATTCTTTTCCTGCTGGGTGTAATAATGGTATTGTGGTCGATTATTGGAACCATTTTAGGAAAATGCAAAAAAGGCATTTGGGCAGGTGGGATTGGCACAGTATTCACGGTTTTTTCCTTGCTACTTGTGGCCGGCCTGAACAACACAGCTTATTACCCATCAACCTTCGATTGGCAAAGTTCATTAACAATCATGAATAGTTCATCAAGTAAATTTACCCTTACAACGATGAGTTATGTATCCCTGATGGTGCCATTTGTACTGGCATATATTATTTATGCATGGCGGGCAGTGAGCAACAAAAAGATTGATGCAAAGGAAATGGAAGAAGAAACACACACTTATTAAGAATGGAGTGACGGAGGGACGAAGTGATGGAGTGATGGAGTGACGGAGGGATGGAGAATTGGAGTGTTGGAGAATTGGAATGTCGGAGCAGTGGAGTGTTGAAGTGTTGGAGCAGTGGAGCATTGAGGTGATAAATTTGCCCATCTTACAACATTTCCATTTTTCCAATTTTCCAATTAAAAAATATTGTTTTACCTACAAATGCATCATTAAATAAAATTTGAAATCTAAATACGCTCAAATATGTACTGGAAAGAAATAATAAACCTGATTACCTGGCCGGTTTTGATTTACGCGACCTATCGAATAGTTTTGTTCTATTTGGCCAAACTCGACAAGAAATTGGCTAAGGATGGGGAGGAGTAAGTAAGTGATATCCGGGTAGGACAGGTGACCGGTGACCAATGCCGATAAGTTAAGGAAATGATGTTGATGTAAGTTGGAAAGATGAGCCTACTCCGAAAAGGCCGAACATAAAAAAATTGCCACAAAAACACAAACCTGTCTGCCGGCATGCAGGAACACAAAAGCTCACAAAAATGAAAATCAATGAGTTAGCTTTAGTGAGATTTAGTGATTTTGTGATTTGGTGGCAAAAAATCTCTTTTCGGAGTGGGCTTAAAGATGGGGGGGTCAAGAGGTAAAAACCTCGAAGTATCGTTGCTATTTTTTCTACCTCAAATACCAGGGCCGCCATCCCCTCCTTTGTCGGGGCTTGCCTGCCTCGCCGGCAAGGCGGGCATCCCTTCCATGCTCAACAATTCAACAATTTAACCATTCAACAATATAACAATTTAACCATTTAGCAATTTTATCATTCTCTCATTTCCCCATTTTTAAGTACTTTCGCGCCACTAACTATAAACTCATTATTATGAAAAAACTTATCTCTGCGCTACTGATCGTAGTAGCCTCAACTTTTTACCTCTCAGCTCAAAACACAAACTACCAAAACCTTACGCACGAAGACTTTGCATCCTATTCTTATTGGACGGAGATGATGAAGGATCCAACCGTAAACTTTTACGAAACCCAGGAGGCCTTCGAAATCTATTTTGAAAACAGGGAAACCGGTAAAGGAACCGGGTATAAACAATTCAGCAGATGGGCTGCTTTTATGGAGCCACGTGTATTTCCTAGCGGCGAAAGATTTGCCCACGACCAACTCTGGAATGAAATGATGGCATTTAATAAAAACAATGCATCTCTTCCTGAGAACCTCAGAAATACATGGGAAGAACTTGGCCCTAAAACTTCACTGAACAATACCGGCCATTGGAGTCCCGGCATTGGACGTATCAATGTGATCTGCCTGGCACCGGATGACCCGCAAACAATTTACATTGGCGCCCCTTCGGGTGGATTGTGGAAAACTACAGACGAAGGTGAGAACTGGGAATGCCTCACAGATGACCTGCCGGTAATCGGCGTTTCAGCCATCGCTATCGACTACACAGATCCTGACATCATTTACATCGGTACCGGTGATAAAGATGCCAGCGACACCTACAGCATCGGTATATTGAAATCATACGATGGCGGCCAAACCTGGGAAACCACAGACATCGACTGGACGATTTATCAAAACAGGACAATCGCAAAACTGCTCATTCATCCTACCGAACCCAACACATTATTTGCTGCAACAACCAACGGATTTTATAAAACAACTGACGGAGGTGATAACTGGGATCGTACTCAAAACGGTGATATTGATGATATGGAATTCAAGCCCGGCAACCCGGATATAATTTATGCCAACACCAAAAAGCTGTACATTTCTACTGATGGCGGTGAAAATTTTACGCAATCACCGGCAAGTTTACCAACAAATTACCGTGTACAAATTGCCGTAACCGAAGCCAATCCCGAATACCTTTATTTCCTAAGTTCTCGCGATGGAGTTTACCGCTCTGAAGACAGTGGACAAACATTTACCAAAAAATCAACAAGCCCGGTTCCTGGCAATCAGGACTGGTACGACCTTTCATTTGCAGCATCGCATACCAACCCTGAGGAAATCCATGCCGGAGAGTTCAACACCCATCGTTCATACAATGGTGGCTCTAGTTGGACTTTGACTTCTGATTGGACACATGGCAACAACATTGGCTACACCCACTGCGACATCCACGAAATGGTATTCTTTGGTGGAACACTTTACGTTGGCAGCGATGGCCTGATTACCAAATCGACCAACAGCGGCAACGACTGGATAAACCTCACCGAAGGAGTTGGAATCCGCCAGTTTTACCGTATTGGTGGCTCACAAAGCAGCCCCTATAAAATTTTGGGTGGTTCGCAAGATAACGGTACTAGTGTACTCAGCACCTCTTTCTGGCACGAATGGCTGGGTGCCGATGGCATGGAATGCTTGGTTGACTGGAATAACCCTGACATTGTTTATGGTACTTCGCAAAATGGCAATTTCTATAAATCAAACAATGGTGGTAACTTTGGAAATGTAAATATTTCACAACCCGGTGGAGGAGCCTGGATTACCCCATTTTTGCAACATCCTACCGAATCGAACACCCTGTTTGTGGGCGGTAGCCAGGTTAAAAAAACCACCAACGGAATGAATAGCTGGACTACGATTTCGAGCTTGAGTGGAGGGAATATCAACGGCCTGGCTTTAGCCGAATCTAATCCTGACTATATTTACGCTTCTAAATCCGGGACAATCCATCGCACCATAAACGGAGGATCATCTTGGAACAATATCACAAATGACCTTCCGGGCAATTATATCACCTACATTGCTGTACACCCTTCCGACCCGGAGATGGTTTCTGTCAGCCTTTCGGGATATGATGATGGAGAAAAGATATATATTTCATACGATGCTGGCGCCCATTGGGAAAATATTTCGGACAACCTGCCAAATATTCCTGCAAACTGCGTAACTTTTTACAACAGTCCAGACAACGGCCTGTATGCCGGCCTTGACATCGGTGTTTATTACCGTGACAAATACATGACCGAATGGACTCCTTATTTTGAGGGCTTGCCAAATGTTATCGTGAATGAGCTGGAGATTAATTATACCATCAATAAAATCAGGGCAGGTACTTATGGCCGTGGCTTGTGGGAATGTGATGTATTGTTGACTGCACCTACAGCAGCTTTTGAAGTGAGTGAAAATATGGTACCAACGAATTGCACGCTGGAATTCTCGAATACTTCTTCAGGTTTCGATAATGAGTTTGTATGGACTTTCGAGGGTGGCACACCAACAACAAGCAACGAAGAAAATCCAGAAGTACTTTATGAACTTGCAGGAATTTTTGACGTGCAATTGATCGTCAACAACACATTTGGTTCGGATACTTTGTTTTATGATGACATGATTAGTATTGAAGAAGGCCTGTTGCCTGAACCCAATTTCGTTGCCAGCGATTCAGTAATTTGCATGTCGCAAACAATAACTTTCGAAGACCAAACTAAATATTGTGCAAGCGATTGGATATGGAGTTTTGATCCAAACAATGTTGAATTTGTAAATGGAACCACTGCAGCTTCAATGAACCCCGAGGTTGATTTTCTGGAGCCTGGAACTTATTCGGTAACACTTACTGTGGAAAACCCGGCAGGAAGCAATAGTTTTACGATGGAAGATTATATCCAGGCCGGTGGTTTTGCTGTTCCTTTTACTGAAGATTTCGAATCAGGGATTATTACATCAAATAGCTGGAAAATCATTAATGGTGATGATGGCCTTACCTGGGAGATAGCAGAACCAACTTACGCTGCCAGTGGGCAATATGCTGCTATGATGAACTTCTTTAGTTATTACAGTCTCAATGCCCGCGACCAGCTTGTGAGCCCGCCAGTTAACCTTTCTGACATTGTTGAGCCTGAACTCAATTTTCAATATGCCTATGCTCAAAGGTTTTCGCAAACTGATTCTCTGATTGTTTATGCTTCGGATGATTGTGGCGAAACATGGGACAGGATTTATGCCAATGGCCCCGATGGAACCGGAATATTTGCAACTTCACCGGGAGCTTCCACTTTCTTCGACCCAATTTCTCATGAGGACTGGTGTGGCCAGGGCTATGGAGCTGAATGTGTTTCAATAGACCTTTCCGCTTATGCTTTCCAGCCCAACATTATGTTCATGTTCGAAGGCGTCAACCGATTCGGCAACAACCTCTACATCGATGACATTGAAGTCCCCATGCCTGTTGGTATCGAAAGTATTGTAAGCGATGAAACCCAATTGATGATTTATCCAAATCCAGCGAATTCGAATATCAGCATTCAAATAAATGTAGATGAAATTGCTTCGGTAGAAATACTTAATGCAGAAGGAAAAATAGTGCACCAACAAAATATGCGAGGGCAAACCAATATTGATACTGGTAGTTTAAACAGAGGATTGTATGTAGTAAAGGTTAAAACTGAGCAACAAATCTTTATCAAGAAATTGATACTGCAATAAGCCGATTAAAAATAATTGAGAAGCCCGGTATTGAATAATTCCGGGCTTTTTTTGTAAAATCAGAAGAAAACAATATCAATAAAAAATATTATTTTTGATAAAAGTTTTTGACAAACATTAATAAAATAAAAGGGCTTTAAGTAAAATTATACAAATATGACATTCCAAACAATCGACATAAAAGACAACCCGCTTTCCGGTGGACAAACAATTAAAATTCCGGATGCATTGAAAATCAATGATGACAAGGTGTACCTCAAAAGAATTGGGAACTCTCTTTATATTATACCTTTTCATAATCCATGGGAGAATCTTTTTGGAAGCCTCGACGCGTTCACTCCCGACTTTATGATGGACAGACAACAGCCTGACAACCAAAAACGAGAATCTCTTGACTAATGGAATATCTTCTTGACACCAACATTTGTATTTATATTATCAAGCAAATAATGAAAAAGAGTTCAAAAGAATACCAGGCTTGAACATTGAAAACTGGGTCAAAGAATAAGCAAAACCATACGTTTAAAATCAATCCAGTTAGAATGAACAAAAGCCAAAACCAAACGAACTTCCGCAGCAATACCACGCTAACTACTTTACTTACCCTTCTTTTCTTATTTCAGACACCACTCTGCTTTTCACAAAACGAAAACGCCTACCACCTCACCAAACTCACCGACACCTCCATTACTTTCAACCAGCCCTGGAAGTACCATCCGGGCGACGATACTGCATGGGCTACCATAGACTTTCCTGACCAGGAGTGGGATACCCTTTCTACGTCGCTAAATATGTCAGAAGTATCGGACAGTGTATTTCCCGGAAAAGGCTGGTTCAGGTTGCATTTAACTGTCGATTCACTACTGATGGATAAAACCTGGATATTGACACTCACCCAGCAGGGTGCTTCTGAAATTTATTTTGATGGTTTACTTGTGAAAAAATCGGGCAGCTTCGGCAATGAAAAATCAAAGCCACACTACAATAATCCGGCGAAGATGCCAATCCCTGTATATTTCGATAACAAAGAGCACCACGTAATTGCAATCCGCTATCATAATGAAGATGCACGTTACCGCTACGAAAATTACTACAAGGATGCGGCAGGCTTTTCATTGGGCATCTCCGACCTTTCAACATCGTATGGTGCACTAACCGGCATGCTTGTCACAAGCAATGTCCTCATGTTACTTATCATAATTTTCCTTGTGCTCGGTGCACTGCATTTACTCATGTTCTTGTTCTTTCGCGAAAACCGGTCGAATTTATATTACAGCATATTCGCCATGGGATTCGGTGCCTTGATATTGTCAAACCTTCTCGATATATCCGTTTTTGTCAACCCTCAGTTTTCGAACGCTTTTATGTTTTATGTATCACTACTTTTTCCATGGACTTTGGTGCCTCTTGCTGCAATGGTTTATAATCTGTTTTATGATAGCTTCCCTAAATTTTTCTGGATCATCGTGGGGCTCGCCATTGCAACCTCAATATGCTATTACCTCAATGTATCGTGGATTACTTACATATTGATGACTTTTGTTGTGATCGTTTTTATTGAAATTACCAGGGTTGTAATTCGGGCTATGATCAAGAAAATAAATGGTGCATGGATCATGGGCGTGGGGATATTATTCTTTATTGTGTTTTTCTCTTTTCTAATTGTAGCTATAATTTTATGGGGTGGCCTTGTTTTTAGTAATTCAAACAAATATGCCGTTTTTCTTGGATTGATAATAATATACGCCATCATAAGCATTCCTGTCTCCATGTCGGTGTACCTGGCCAGGGATTTTGCAAAGACAAATAAAGACCTGAAAGTACAATTGGAACAAGTTAAGATTCTATCGGCCAAGAGTATCGAGCAGGAAAAGGAAAAGCAGAAAATACTCGCCGGTCAAAAAGAAAAGCTGGAGGTGCTGGTTAAAGAGCGTACCCATGAATTGGAAAAGGAAAAAGAGAAAACCGAAGAGTTGCTTTTGAATACCCTGCCTTTAAAAGTGGTTAACGATTTAAAGACAAATGGGCGGACTGAACCCGAAAGCTTCGAAAATGTTACGGTTTACTTTTCGGATATTGTTGGATTTACAAATATTTCGACAAGCCTTGAGCCGGCAGTGTTGATTGGTGAACTGAATGAGATTTTTACCGCCTTCGATGATATTATGGAACGAAACCAGTGCGAGCGAATCAAAACTATTGGCGACGCTTACCTGGCTGTTTGTGGCATGCCCGATAAGCACGACAAGCACGCCCAACTGA
>CAZBDF010000047.1:0-16257 GCA_964490385.1 uncultured Lentimicrobiaceae bacterium
AGCGCCATTGTAACATTAAGCCTGACACCTGGAGATGATCTTCAATTGAATAATCCAATTACCGGGCAAATCGCCCTTTCTGGAACCAACTCCAATAGTGTCGGGTTACCATTTAGCTTCGAACCAATATCTGATGAAACCGGAGATTTGTTAGTGGATGTGGTGGATGAATATACATACAATACCACAGCTGCGCCTCACCTCGACAGTGCCACAGTTACTGTTACGCATCCTTATACCGGACAAATTATTGCCCAGGGGTTGACAGATGCAAATGGCCATTTCCTCGTTGAAGATATCAATGAAGGATATTATACTTTAAAAGTACGGGCACCACAACATGCAGAACACCAGGATTACATTTACATCGAAAAAGGTGTTGTAAACCAAGAGCTTGTATTTATTGCCTTCCAGGCAATCACCTATTCCTGGGAAGTAATACCTACATTGATTGAAGATGAATATGAAATTACCCTGATTACTGTATTTGAAACCAATGTACCGGCACCTGTGGTAACCATGAACATGCCTGATACCTTACCGGCACTTGAATACGGTGAGTATTTTCCATTTATACTTACCATGACCAATGAGGGATTGATTACTGCTGAAGAGGTGGCAATCGATTTTCCTGGCTTAAACAATTATATGTTTACTGCAAATGTAGGAGATTTGGATATTCTTCCCCAAACAACGGTTCAGATTCCTGTTGTGATGGAACGTCAACCCCCTGATGCAAATCCAACTGCCGGTGATGAACGTAGCGGCGACTGTGCCGTAATTGCTACCGGTGATTATAAATTTGAATGTGGTCCCGAAGGCCAGTGGCGGGTGGTTTTCACAGCATCAACCATCTTAGGCGAAATATGTCCTGGAAATGGTGGCGGTGGCGGCGGTGGCTGGGGCTGGTGGGGCGGTGGCGGTTGTTGCGGTGGTGGCCCTGGTGGCCCTGGTGGCGGCACTACTACTGTTGGCCCAAATGTTGGCCCTTCACCACCATATGTCAGTACTACCGTGGCTTGTACGCCATGTTTGGCTGCTATAGCAAATGCTGCGTTAACATGTGGCCCTATAAGTATGCCTCCTATTGGCATTGTATCTAAAGCACCACGGATCATTCCATTTATTGTCGGAGCGTATGCAGCATACAAAGCCTATAAGGCGATAAAGGGTGCGTGGGATTGTGGTTACGCAATCGGTACGGCTATTAATATTTGTGCCGGTGGAGCAAGTGCCTCCCCGGGTATGTCATCGGGTCCATCTCCTGAATTAATCCAGGCACGGGACGATTTGTTGATATGTGATAAGGCATTTACTGCAATCCGTAATATTGCAATTGAAGTTCACAATGGTGAGGATTTGATTGAAAAACAGGATTATGGAATACTGAGTGATTCGATATCATATAATTTGGAGAATACCTTGCCAATTGATCAGATCCGGCAGGATGAATTAATAAATATTTTCGCTCAATCTGATATTACAGAGTTTGAACTCCTGGCTTGGATAGCATACTGGAATACCACCATGGAAGCCTGGGAGAATGAGATCTATTCGCCTACCCCTGAATATCCAGAAATTATAGATACAGTTATGTTGTCTAATTTTAGAATGAGCCTGGACACAGCGATAAATTATGCCCTTAATCGCGGTTTCCCAACAATAGATTCACTGTACAATTATGCATTCGAAATTGTTGAGGGCTATGTTGATGAGGAATCTACTTCAGTTTGTGCCACGGTAACAGTACAGTTCTCGCAAACACTTACGATGACACGTGAGGCTTTCGAAGGAACGCTAACCATTTTTAATGGCCACGATACCGAAGCCATGCAGAACATTCTGCTCGACCTCGAGGTTCGGGATGAGGAGGGGATTTTAAGAAACGACCTCTTCCAGATCAATACCCAGTCACTAAATGAGATTACAGGCATCGATGGCTCAGGTATATTAGATGCCCTTATGGAAGGTTCAGCAGTAATTCTGTTTATTCCCGAAAGAGGTGCTGCACCCACTGTGCCAAGGTATTATTCCTTTGGGGGAAGCCTGTCGTATCTTGATCCATTTACCGGAGAAATTTTTGAGCAAGATCTGTTCCCTGTAACATTGCAGGTAAATCCAAGTCCAAACCTTTATCTGAACTACTTCATGCAGCGCACCATTTTTGGTGATGACGCACTTACATTAGATAAGATAGAACCCATGATCCCTGCAGAACTTGCAGTGATGATTGACAACCAGGGTGCAGGTACTGCACTGAGTGTAAATATCGAATCGGCCCAGCCCGAGATCATCGAAAATGAAAAAGGATTGCTGATTGATTTCGAAATTATAGGATCGAGCCTTAGTGGTGAGCCAGTTCAGTTGGGGATTTTGGATGTTGACTTTGGTGATATCCCCGGTGGCGAGATAGCAGTTGGCCAATGGTGGTTTACTAGCACGCTTCTCGGGCATTTTATCTCGTACGAAGCTTCGGTTAAACACCTCGATAGCTATGGTAACCCTGATTTAAGCCTGGTGAGTGGAATCGAGATTCATGAACTGATCAAGAGTATTTCGGTTTATGGGCCTTTAGATGACACCATCAACGACTTCCTTGTAAATGATATCCCCGATGCAGATGATATTCCCGACGCCATTTACTATTCAAATGGGGCTATTGCACAGGTGGTTGAAGCCGAAAGCTCAGAAACCGATGGTCCCGTTAACCTGAGCGATACTGTTGTTCAGCTCACCGTTACGCCATCAGCCGAAGGATGGAATTACACCAAGCTGGACGATCCGGGGAATGGGCTTTACCAGATTGCAAGTTGTATCAGGAATAATGATGGACAGGTCATTCCGCTCGAAAACATCTGGCTGACCTATAGCACGATTCCCGACGGGGGAGAACCTATTTATGAAAATAAGCTTCACTTTGTTGATGATTTCAGCGACATGAGTGCTCAAACTTATACTATTGTGTTTGCGCCGATTGATCAGGATGTTCCTGAGGTAGTGGCCGTAAACGGCATACCTGAAGAGCCATCAGATACTCCGGTTGAAAATGTTGAAGTTGTCTTTAGTGAGCCTATTGAACCTACTACATTCAACCACGAAGACATGACCCTGAAAAATCAGGGTGGGCCAAATTTGATGGATAGCCTCGTAATAGTCTCACAGATCAACGATTCTACTTTTAATGTAGATATTTCTGAGAAAACTGCTCAAAACGGTTATTATGCTTTAACCGTTCAGGCTGCAGAAGTAGCTGACCTTGTTGGTAATTATGGGCTCTACGGTGTGCAGGTTGGTTGGATACAAGCCATTGCAACACCGGCTATCGACTATTTCTTTGGTCTGCCGGAAGTTCCGGCCGGGCCTATCGATACGCTATTGGTGTTGTTCAATATGCCAATCAACGAAACAACTTTCACCTCCGATCAAATTGTAATGACAGATCATGAAGGTAATCCTGTTCCCACAGCATCGCTGGTTATTACTTCTGAAAGTTATAATAGTGTTCTTTTCAAGATCAGTGGATTGGAACCCTTTAATATGCTTGATGGAACCTATGAGTTAACTTTCAAGCTTACCGAAATCCAGGGTGAAACCGGGCAGGTAGGAGTAATCGACCAGTCTGTTGAATGGACTGTATGCCAGATTCCGTTACCCATTGCTGTGGCAGGAAGTGATGATTCGATGTGTGTGGGTGAGCTATACCAGCTTAGCGGAACAGTTGAAAATGCCAGTTCCATCATTTGGTCAACTTCTGGTACAGGTAGCTTTGATGATGATCAGCTTCTCACGGCAACTTATACTGCCAGCCAGGAGGATATCGATGCTGGATTTGTGGAGATTACCTTGACGGCTGAACCACTGAATGAATGTGCTGTGGCGTCAAACTCTACATTTACCCTTACTGTCGAATCTGGCGTCGAGGCTGATGCCGGAGAGGATGCTACGATTTGTGAAGATGCTACTTTCGACTTGTTTGGCTTTGTTGATAATGCAGATGGTTTCGAATGGATAAGTTCAGGAGACGGCAGCTTTAACGATCCCGGAATCCTAACGCCAAGCTACATGCCAGGTGGTCAGGATATTGAATCTGGCCAAGTGCAGCTTTCGTTGGTGGCGCAGCCCATGAGTCCATGTGTCCTTGCCGATACATCAAGTATTGTTCTTACAATACAAAAACTACCGATTGCCATTGCTGGCGATGATGTCACGATTTGTGAAAATCAATCACACCAGTTGTCGGCCCTAGTTGCTAATTACAATTTAGTGATTTGGTTCTCATCTGGAGATGGAACATTTACTGACAGGCAAATCCCGAATCCGATTTATACACCCGGCCCTGAGGATATTTCGAAAGGATATACTGATATTGCCCTGCTGGCACAGGCAAATAATCCTTGCTACATACCTGCTATATCTGTGCTTAAAATTTATTTTGATAAATTGCCCTTTGTTTCTGCTGGTTCAGATGTTACAATATGTGAAAGCCAGGTGCATCAGCTTATTGGTATTGCGCTTTATCAAAGTTCATTCATTTGGGAAACTACAGGAGATGGTACATTTGAAAATGACCACACTTTCTTTCCAATGTACACTCCCGGAACGGAAGACTTGCAGAATGGCACAGTTCAGATTAGCATAACAGCACAGGCTGTTAGTCCTTGTGAAGTTGCCCGCAGCGATTTCATGATGCTGGATATTCAGAAAAATCCGCTTGCCGATGCTGGTATTAGCGCAACAATATGCGAAAATCAGTCTTACCAGCTTTCAGGTTCTGCCCAAAATGCTGATTCATTCCTGTGGGAAACTTCAGGTGATGGAAGCTTTGATAATGCCAGTCTGTCCAACGCAGTTTATACACCTGGACTCCTAGATATTCAAAACCTTTCAGTTGAATTAAGCCTTATTGTAGGAGCGATGGAGCCGTGTGTAACAACCGATGCTTCCACAATGACATTGACAATAAAGTTATTGCCCACTTCCAATGCTGGCGAAGGTGGCACTATCTGTCACGATGAAGTATTTATCCTGATGGGTTCGGTCGAAAACGCAGCAGCTTTACTTTGGTCCACTGACGGTGATGGGTCATTTGATGATCCGGCTTCTGCTGAAACTGCCTACACACCCGGCGAGAATGATGCAATAAATGGTGAAGTTGTTTTGACATTAAGCGCAGAACCTCAATCGCCCTGTACCGTTGCAACCACTGATACGTTGACCCTCGTGGTCCATCATTGCCAGGACTTTATTGTCCCAATGGGATGGTCCGGTATTTCCTCCTGGGTTGAGCCTGAAGATGGAGACCCACAGGTAATGTTTACCAACGTAATCAATGACTTGATCATCCTTCAGTCGCAGGTAGGGGTCTTCTGGCCGGGCCAGAATGTGAATACCATTGGCAACTGGAATATGCTTGATGGATATAGCATAAAGGTTACAAATGAAATCAGCCTGACTATAGCCGGGTCAAGGACCAATACCAATTCACTCCAACTCAGTGCGGGCTGGAACCTGATTCCGGTACTCAGTTCCTGTAATGTTGATGTTGATGCGTTATTCAATGGTAAAGATGTGGTTATAGTTAAGGAGGTGGCCGGTTCACAAATCTACTGGCCTGACCTCAATATCAATAACCTGGTAAGTCTATTGCCGGGCAAAGCCTATTTTGTGCTGATGAATAGCCTTGAGGAAATTAATTTCCCAGGTTGTACAAAGGCAGCTTCCTTTGGATCACCAACATCTATACTTGATGTCCGTACAATGCTTAATACATCTGGTTGGGATTACTTCGAGCTAACACCGATAACCCATTCTGTTGCTATCCCGCAGAAAGTAGCCGACGAGTTGATGGTGAAAGAAGGTGATTTGTTAGGTGCTTTCGATCAGTTTGGAAATTGTTATGGAGTTGTTGAATGGAAGGGGAAAAGTACTATTCTTGCCCTTTACGGCGATGATCCCATGACTGCTGACAAGGACGGCTTTGTTGAGGGCGAGCAAATGTATTTCAGGTTCTACCTCTCGGCAACCCAAAATGTATATGAATTGGATGCAACTTTTGATGAAGGATTGCCACATCACGATGGACAGTTTTATACCCACGGCCTTTCGGCGATTAGCGGTTTAAAACTGGGCTCAACCCAAATTACTGAGCCGGGAAGTTTGAATGCACATATCTATCCTAACCCAGCCAGCGACAAAGTTTATATTGACCTGGACAGGGCAGCAGATATTGAGGTAACACTGTTCGATATTCACGGACAGGAAGTATTGAAAGATAAATTGCATGACCTCAGGAACCAGTTGGATATTTCGAGACTAACCAGTGGGGTTTACCTCATAAAACTGGAAGGGGAGGAAATCATAAAGGTGGAAAGGCTGGTGAAGAAGTAATATGTATGTTTTGATATTTGATTTACGATTGTTGATTTTTGATTTGCGATTGATTGGTTTAGTAAAAATATCTGCAATCATAAATCGCTAATCATCAATCGTCAACCATAAAAAACAAAAGGCCATCGGTGAAAACCAGTGGCCTTTTTTTGTGCTCAAGTTCTGTTGATATAGCTGGTTTGTGGAAGGAATAATTACCTATCAATAAGTATGTTGTTCTTAACTTGATGAAGTAATTTTGCCAGATCATTTATGAAGTGATACTTAAACTTCGCAATAATCAAATTAGCTATGAAAAAGATTTTAACCTTTTTATGTGCAGCATTTCTACTCATGGGAGCTTTTTCAATACAATCCTGCCAAAAATGCACCAACTGTAAATATACCTACACCGGGCCCCAGGGGAATGAGCAGACCTTTGAATACCCTGAATTGTGTGGGGATAAAGATGATATCAACGATTTAGAGGATCTCTGTGAATATGAGTCCTCCGAAGCTAACGGAGATTGTTTCTGTGACTAACTTTATTGAGTGTAGTTCCCAACTTCTTATTTTATAATACTTCAGTTACCTGATTTGATTTCTTCTTCAGATTAGTACTGCTACGCATTAACTTTTCTCCCATGAAACAGATTCAGAGAATTCTAACAACAGTGCTTTTTCTGGCAATAATTGCTGGCTGTAGTCGGTCAACACCCTGTGAAAAAGAGATCTACCTGATGCCTGAAGGCTTTCGTGGGCAAATGATCGTTTATTTCGATCAGCCCGATGGTCAGGCTATCCAATACGAAGATGAAGCTCGGTTATACCTTCTTCCTCCAACAGGTTTGCTCAAAACACAGTTTCCCAGAAACGGTGGATGTATGGGCGATAACAGAATTCAATTCTACTATGAAGATGAAATGGGAGACCGAGAAAAAATTGATTTTTGGATGGATGTCCCGCTGGATAGCATCCCCGGCAATACGGATTATGTACTTATGACTTTTCTGTCAGAAAAAGGGACAAAGCCGGACTTTACGATTCATCTGATAGGCACCAAACAGGAATTTAAATCGCTCACCAAAAGTATTAGGGATATTGATCCGGTAAAAATTTTGGAAGCATTGTAAATCAAATAGAAGACTTTTGAATTGGGGTCTGAATGCCCCCAGAGGGTCGAATATTGGTAAAAATCCTAATCAATTATGCTATACCAATTTAACATCAAAATGAGCCAAAGAGAAATTGTGATGCATAAATGGTAAATGCCGATGTATATTTAAAGCGGTATTAAAAGCATACTTAAACCCTGGTTGTTTCGAATAAAAATGCAATTTGCCGTGGACCCAGTTGATGTTTGAAGTATCGTCTGGGTTTAGAGATTGAATCAAGGTAGTTAACATTAAACATATAAAACATCTGTAATATTTGATGCTATTCCTGTTTTGACAGCGAGTTAGTTGAATGATAAACAGATATATAATTATTGGTATTTAAATATAATATTGATCTTGTCAGTGAGTTATGGATTTGAAACAGTCACATTAAAATTACCTAATGTTGAGTATGACAAGCAGGTTATGAAGTAGTAATTTTGACAAGTTTTTTAACCAAAAGTTACTTTTCCTGGCATTACCTTAGCAATCATAGGGTTGAGTAAAGGTTTCAGATTTTGACCTGATAAATTGAATAAGTTAGTGTTTAGCTAAAATGAATAAAGATCAGTCAATTACAAATAAATATAAAATTGTAAAGATGAAGAAGTTTAAAATGTATTTCATTCCATTTGCCTTTTTAATGGCACTAAGTTTAATATTTTCCTGTTCAATAGGAGATGATTCTAAATCAGACCGATCAGGCCTTAATGCTGATGGAACCCCTGACCGTACTATTCTCCCATTAAAAGAGCCCACTCCTCCTAAATATGATGAATTGAGTGTTAAGGATGCAACCCCGCCGCCACGTTTTGAAGTTAAAGCGCCCAAAGATGCTCCCAATGTAGTAATTGTACTAATTGATGACTTGGGCTTTGCCGGTACCAGTAAATTTGGTGGGCCAGTAAGTACTCCGACATTTGATAAGATGGCAAGTGAAGGTGTTTATTATAACAACTTTCACACTACAGCGGTATGTTCGCCAACCCGTGCTGCCATTAAAAGTGGACGAAATCACCATGTAAATAATATGGGTGGCATCATTGAAACCGGAACAGCTTTTCCGGGCAACACCGGGCAAATTCCCGAAGATGTAGCTCCGGTAGCAGAAATGCTCCGTTTGAATGGTTATAGCACTGCTGCATTTGGAAAATGGCATGAGACTGCTGCCTGGGAAGCCAGTGTTTCAGGATCGTTTGATCGGTGGCCAACACGACAAGGGTTTGATAAATTCTATGGGTTCCTCGGTGGCGAAACCAACCAGTGGGCACCCTATATTTACGATGGTACCATTCCTGTTGAGCTACCAGAGGATGAGGAATATCACTTCCTCGAAGATATGACCGACCAGGCTGTTAATTGGATTAAATTCCAAAAAGCATTAACTCCCGACAAACCATTTTTTGTTTATTACGCTCCGGGCGCTGTACATGCCCCACACCATGTCCCGAAAAGTTGGATAGAGCGTTGGGATGGTAAGTTTGAAAAGGGATGGGATAAGATGCGTGAGGAAATTCTTGACCGTCAGATTAAAGCGGGTATTGTACCCGATGGAACAGTCCTGGCCGACAAGCCATCGGCAATTTCTGATTGGGATAAGTTAAACGATGATCAGAAAATGCTTTTTAAACACCAGGTTGAAGTATTTGCTGCTTTTATCGAAATGACTGATTATGAAGTTGGCCGTTTGGTAGATGCAATCGAAGAAACCGGCCAATTAGATAATACCTTGATCTTTTTCGTTTACGGCGATAATGGAACCAGCGCCGAAGGCGGCTCTAATGGTATGTTCAGCGAAATGACCTACTTTAATGGCGTACAGGAGAAGGTAGAGGATATGTTAAAGAAAATGGACAAATGGGGAGGCCCCGAAACTTATCCACACATGGCCGGTGGCTGGGCAGTAATGTTCGATACACCTTACAAATGGACCAAGCAAATGTGTAATGACTTTGGTGGCACAAAGGTAGGTATGACTGTTCATTGGCCAAAGGGAATTAAATCGAAAGATGAATTGCGTCAGCAGTTCCATCATGTGATTGATGTAGCACCAACAATCCTCGAAGCAGCAGGCCTGCCCGAACCAACGGAAGTTAATGGTGTAAAACAAGTTCCGATGAACGGAACAAGTATGCTTTATAGCTTTGATGACGAGGCAGCAGAAGATCGACATACCCAGCAATATTTCGAAATGTTTGGTAACCGTGCCATGTACAAGGATGGCTGGTTGGCCAGGACCATACATAAGGCACCCTGGGAACACAAACCAAGGCGTGATTTGACTGAAGATATCTGGGAACTTTATGATACCCGTAATGACTTTAGTTTAGTCAACGATCTTTCCAAAGTACACCCCGAAAAATTAAAAGAATTGCAGGAACTCTTCATGGAAGATGCCAAAAAATATAATGTTCTTCCTATTGACGACCGTACAGTTGAACGTATTAATCCAGCGGTAGCCGGACGGCCGGATTTGATGGCCGGGCGCACATCCCTGACACTTTCCGAGGGAATGATAGGAATGTCGGAAAATGTATTTATCAATATTAAAAATAAATCCAAGTCCATAACTGCCGAAGTTGAAGTGCCAAAGGATGGTGGGAATGGAACCATTATCGCACAGGGTGGCCGTTTTGGTGGCTGGTCATTATATGTGCTTGATGGCAAGCCTGCCTACGATTATAATTTTATTGGATTGCAGCGCTTTACAGTGGCATCTTCCAAAAAGCTAAAGCCCGGTAAACATTCTATCAAGTTCGATTTTGCATATGATGGTGGAGGACTTGCTAAAGGTGGTTTGGGTACCTTGTATGTTGATGGTGAAAAAGTAGGCGAAGGAAGAATTGATCATACACACCCCATGATTTTCTCCGCCGATGAAACAGCAGATGTAGGTATCGATCTTGCTACACCAGTAGTTGAAACGATTGGTGCGGAAAAGAAATCAAAGTTTACCGGCAGCATCCCGAAGGTGACTGTTGAAGTAAGATAATGGAAATAAAATCGAATTAATAAAAAACAACTTAAATTATGAGAAAATTAGTATTAACATTATTTGCAATTGGTGTTATGGTAACATCCTATGCACAGGCCGAGATAGACACAGATCAACTAGCCCTTGACGTCAGCAAGGCCGATGCGGCCAACACCGATCAACTTAAAGCTTTTATCTGGAAAAAGGCATCAGTAGTTTCCGTTAACGGAGAAGTTAAAGCGAATACGCTGTCAGAATTCAAATTTGATGATAAAGGCGAACTACAAATGCAGAATATAGATGCTACAACTTCGGTGAAGCAAAAAAGAGGAGTAAGGGGACGTGTACAGGCAAGCACAGCTCAGAATAACATCGACTATGTGGAAAAGGCTTTAGAAACGATGATTACATACACCTACATGTCAAAAGGCCAATTGCTCGATTTCTTTGATAAAGCCAAAATTACCGAAGCCAATGGTATTATCACAGCTGCTGGCAGTGATGTTTTTGCTAAAGGAGATTCACTAACTGTGAAAGTTGAATCTGCCACAAAACTCTTCCTGCATAAGGAATTCTCAGGTTTTATGGGTGAAGACCCTATTTCAGGAGTTATCGAATATGCAAAATTTAAATCAGGAGTTAGCCATGCAACAACAAATGTTTTATCACTTCCTGCAAAAAAAGCAGTTATAAATGGAGTAAACCAGGATTATTCTCAAAGGGTTGAGTAACTAATTAGCATGTCATTAGCTTCATAGAGAACAACTAACACTAAGATGTTAAGATAATTTTGCTTGCCGTTGCAAGTTGCAGGTTTCAAGTTGCAACCTGTAACCTGTAACCTGTAACCTGTAACTTGTAACTTGTTACATTGTATCAGTTTATTAGTTCCCGATTGTGTTCGGTTTATTTTAAATCATTTTGAAAAAAAATTAAATCTTATAATTATGAAAAGAATTTTTGCAATTTTATTATTAAGTACAATTTCATTGTTCGTGTATTCACAGGAAAGTATGGTCTCAATAGCAGGTGGTTATTCATGGGCCAAGGTAGATGACGCTGATGCAACGGCTACAGGTTGGCGCATCAATGGCACTTACGAATTCAACAAAGGACAGGGTTTTTCTCAGGGCGTTTCTATCGGGTACATTAGCCTGAAGGCTTCACAGAGTTTTGGCGCACTTGATTCAACCAATGTTGATTACAAGCTATCTTCTCTCCCTTTGTATTACGCTCCTAAATATTTTTTCGGTGGCGATAAGGCCATGGGATTTGTAAAAGGTGCCATTGGTGGTCATCATTCAAAGGTTGAAAGTACCTATGAAAATGGGAGTACTGGTGAAGTTCAGTACTGGGGTTTTTATGGTGGTGTTGGTGCCGGATTTATGTATGCTGTAAACGAGAAAGTGTTTATTAATGCTGAATATGAGTTTGCATGGATGTCGAACAGCGGGTATTCAGGTGGGTTTATGCAAACCGCAATGGCGGGAATTGGGATAAAATTCTAACAGGAAAACATAACAAATCATTTAACATACAGGGTTGTTAAGTCCATAAACATTCTATTGCAAGTTTTGGTTATGATAAAATGGGATTGAACAACCCTGCTGTTTTTTATTGAGTTTGTCAAAAGTTATAAAAAGTCATGCCAATGAAATTTCGAGCAGTGTTTATAAGCTTCATAGTTCTTTCTATGATGACAAATTTTGATTATGCATCAGCCCAGGAAGCTGAGTATTACCCAAACGGTGACCCCGACAAGTGGCAAGTTTCACTCACTCCCTATCTTTGGCTGCCATGGATAAGTGGAGAAATGGAATCCTCCTTTATTGAAAGGGAATTTAATGTATCCGATTCTGATATTTTGAAAAACCTAAAAATGGCCTTTATGGTCAATGCTGAGGTGTCGAAGGGGAAATTCTTTGCTTCACCGGGCTGGGTTTATACAAAACTTGGGACAGAAGAAGTGATAAAAGAATTTCAAACTGGAGACAAGGTTACTGCCTCGCCCGAACTCAAAATGAACATTGTTACCTTTATTGTGGGTATGCACAACTATATGGATAAGAAATTTATCCTCGACCCTTACCTGGGGTTCCGTTACAATAATTTCAAAACTACAATTGACGTATCAGGGATTGCTGAAACTACTTCAGTGGAGGAGAAGGCCACTTTTTGGGATCCGGTGCTCGGTTTACGCGCGCTTTATTTTCCGCACCCGAGGGTTCCCATCATGATGAGATTTGATGTAGGTGGCTTTGGTGCCGGATCTGATTTTTCATGGACGGCTGTAATCAACGGAGGTTTTACTGTGTCGCCCACGGTTGATTTAACTGTAGGTTTTACAGCTTATGGTACAAACTTCAGTGGGGAAACAAAAACCGGAAATATTGCCGGCTTAAACATGACAATGTATGGCATTAACATGGGTGCGAAAATCTTCCTGAACAAAAGATATAAGGATCCCTCTCTTTTTAAAAAGAAGAAATAAGTAAAATTTTCGCATGTTCCTATTAAGTTAATTAAAGCGAGCATACTATGATAAAAGCACTCATTAATTTTCGATATGTTTTTGTTATTGCAGTGATATTTTTACTGATCAACTCACTTGTTTTCCTGGTAGTTGGTGTTGTAAAGAGTTTTAATGGCTATGCCGCATTTGTTGAGATGGGGTTTACAGTATCTGAGACAAATACACCCGGACAGTATTTACTGGAAGCACTCGACTTTTTTATGATCGCTCTTGTATTTATGATTTTTGGCTTGGGTTTAGGCCGTTTATTTTTGTTCGATAAAGTTTCCAGCGAACAATTACCAGGCTGGCTAAGGATCAACAATATAATGGAATTAAAAATCCTTTTGTGGGAAACAATACTGGTAACCCTGGTGATCTTTTGTATCACACACCTGGCCAGAAGTGATATAGGTTCAATTGAGATTCTGATCTTCCCCGGTGTAATCCTGATTCTTTCACTTTCATTGTTTTTAGTAAAATGGCATCATGCCAAAAAACAATAGCACAATCCGTAATTGTTTAGGGGTTGATAGATTTGCAAAAATCAATTCTTTTTTATATTAAATGTCATTAATGGTCAATAGTGGTCATTGATAGTCATTAAATGTAAAAAATGACGCGCGAAGCGCTTATGACAATAAATGACACAACTGAATTGCTAACATGATAGATTTGTCTCATACCAGTGACAGCTAAACAAGTACCATAATTAATGAAGAAGGATGCTGTGGACAATAATGAAATAGAGACCGGTAAACTTGATCGCATACTAAAGTTGCTTGAGAAGAACTCTCACAAGAAATGGATCGAGACCGTTTCTACCATTTTGCTTTCGACAGCTACGGTTTTATCGGCCTGGTGCGTTTTTCAATCCAGCCAGTGGAGTGGTGAGCAATATTTCCGTATTGACGATGAAACTGCTGCAAACCAGTTTCGCTTGCAATATGAGGTGGCTGGGGCACAGCGGAAAACTGCTGAGTTGCAGTTATTTTTAGAGTACTCAACTGCTATTTCGGATAGCAATACCAGACTTGCTGATTTTCTGTTTCAACGTTTTCCAAAATCATTTAAGGAGGTTTTTGAGCAATGGAATGCGCTTGATCCCTACAATAATCCCGATGCTCCTTCATCACCTTTTGTTATGAAAGAATATGTAATTCCTGAATTGGTGGAAGCAAAAAAACATGCAGATCAGGCAGCCAAATTTAAAAAAGCTGCCAATGTATCGGACAACCGTTCTGATAATTATGTCCTGTTGTCTCTCCTGGTGTCGATGGTATTGTTTTTTAGTGGTATGGTTGGCGTGGCCGAATCTGGGATGAGCCAAAAAAGCCTACTTGGAGTTGCTTCCCTGATATTCGTCGTTTCCCTGATCTTAATTTTTACAATGCCATCACTCCTGTAAGGCTTATATCAAGCCTCGCTCCTGCATTTCAAGGACGAGCTCGTGTGTTGTTCGCTTACCGGTTTTAGTAAGGATATTCCGGCGGTGGGTATTTACAGTATGCACACTCAGGAATAATTCATTAGCGATTTCCTGACTTTCCAAACCTCTGGCGATGGCTTTTATTATTTCGAATTCACGTTTTGAGAACACATGTCCGGTTGTTAAAAGCTTTTCGTCCGGGTAACGGAAATAGGATTTGTCATGTCCAACATAATAATGACTACCATGCAAATCTTTAACTAAATCTGTTACGTCTGTATTAACCTGAAATGAATGTACTGTTTTGTGTGGCGTTTCCGTGTAAATCAGGCACATTTGGTAGAGTAAGTCCCGATATTCTCCCGAACTTGTTTTTGTTTTGAAGGTCGTTGAAAGATACCAGTTTTCCGTTTTGTCATGAAGCATATCTCCCCCCATTTTAAATACCTTCGATCTGCCCAGTGCATGGCGCTTCTGATCTTCAAAGTGTGTATTTTCGAAATATACCGAAGGATCCATATTTTCGCATTGTACGCCAAAATAGCTATGGCACCTCCCACACAAATAGAGAATTCTTAGTTCTATCAAATCAGCGATATGAAAAAACTGACCTGTCTCAGTAAATTTCTCCTCCATCTCCAACACAAGGGTATCCTTTGGGTCAATATCCTGAAAGCCCTGATTCTTAAACTTTTCATAAAAGCGATAGAAAATCTTGTAATCAATCATACTGGTATTCTTAGGTGAATGAATTAAATGTGACTGTCATTTTTTTAATTCTTATCCTTCACAAATGTAAAACTTAATATTAAGTATCAGAAGAAATGAATACTTACTGTTAAGTATTTTTAGCTTTCAATCATTGATTAGGCCATGAACAATTTGCTTACTGTGATTAAGAATGTCACCTTTGTTTGCACAAGCAAAATGAGGGGTAATTTGCTGCTATTAAATCTGAAAAATAAAATACCTAATGGGTTTAAACTGTTAGTCGGGTTTAGGTTTTTTGATAAATCACCTCCTTAAGCAATTCAATTAGTTAACGCGTAAAAAATAAAACCATGGTAAAAACAATTCGAAAAATAGCTGTAATTGCTTTGATAATGTTTTCTTCAATACAACTGGTGCAGGGGCAGGTGTTGATATCACTTATTTTTGGTGATAAACTTAATTCAGGAAAAGTTGAATTTGGCATGAATGCCGGTTTTAACCGCTCATACCTTCGTGGAATCAATGAATCAAAGGGTCAAAATAACTGGGAATTGGGGTTTTATTTCGATATCCATTTGAAAGAGAAATCACCATGGTATGCTGCTACCGGTGTTTATGTAAAATCGAATGTTGGTGGAACAAACATTCCTCTTGACTATCCGGGAAACCGGCCGATCAATGATTCGGTTTACAATGGCTTTGTTGTCGCAAAAGGAAACGTAGAAAAACAATTCAATACCTTTTATGTACCTCTTAACATAAGGTATTTAACAAAATCCGGAATCTTCATCGAAGCCGGCGCTCAGGTAGGCCTGGTATTTAAATCGCATGATATTTACAATGCAGATGTAAGCGATCACACACTCTACTATGATGCTGTGGAAAAGGTTCGCAACAATGGATTATACAAATGGTTTGATGGAGGTGTTGATGGCGGTATTGGTTACAAGTCGAAAGGAGACTTGGGTTGGAAACTCGGCGTTTGGTATTACGCTGGCTTGAGTAATATTTATAAAAACGATCTTGACCTTGATCCTGCATATAACTCATCACTGTACGTTCTGGCTACTATTCCAATCGGAAAAAAGAAAGCAGAAAAGATGAGGGC
>CAZBDF010000048.1:0-16121 GCA_964490385.1 uncultured Lentimicrobiaceae bacterium
CAAAGAGATTTCTCCCTTCGGTCGAAATGACAAAGTTGTAGTTTATTGGTTTGGGGGAAAGGGAAAGCGGGCGCTCTGCGCCCGCTTTCCCTTTCCCTACAAGACATTCATGAACTTTGTCATTTCGATGGAGCGCAGCGACTGAGAAATCTATCTTTATGAAAATGATAATCTGATGAAAGGAGAGTTAAAGAGGAAAATAAAATAAATGGAACGTAAAAGTAAAATACAGATTTAACACCCCACCCTATACCCCTTATCCCTGTCCACCCTCCCCTCACTCCCCCATCTTCATCACCACGCCCATTTTTTTCTTGCCATCAATTTTAATAATCAGTGGCTTTTCGAAACGGATATGACGAATGAACTCGTCTTCATAAACGGCATCGAACCCGGCAAGGTAATCCAGGTCGTAAAAGCCATCGTTAATAAATGGATTGAGCGTAAAATATCCGATCCTGAATGAAGTAAGGTTTTGGAAAAAGTGTGTTCCCTGGCTTGGGTCAATGCGGTAATTCTCAAGGCCGGATTCCACTATCAACCTGGCTGCCGAAATCTGTGGCCACTTTACAGGGATGCCCAACCATGGGTCGCTTGAGCCCCAACGGCCAGGCCCGACAAGGATATAATTAAGGTTTTCCTCGAGGAAGCGGTCGTTCAGTACGCCAATCTTTTCAGCAATTTCATTGGTACGGGCCGCATCGAAGCAGTCAGGTTTTACATAAACAAAATCGCATATGTTTTTCACAACTCCATTACCAAGGGCGTTCATCGCTTTAATCACCGTTTCGGCCCGGTTTACCTCACTTAAATCTTCCCCAATGGTTTCGGTGGTTTCAACGATGGGCCTGATTTGTAAAACATTAAAAACTACCGCTTGTCCTTTAGGGACATTCAGGTCAACAGCAAATTCAATCTCGATACCCTTATTCATTTCGCGCTGGCCTATATCAAGCACACTTTTCAAAATTTCAGCCAGGGGAAATACTTCATTTTTTAAAACATTTGAAAATGTGATCAGTTTTTTTCCGGGATAATTTACCCCATCCCTTATCATGTTGTTATCATAATCGTAGGAGGATGCAATCCATTTTATCGAGTTGTCTTTTTCGGCTTCTTTAACCCGCAGTTTCAATAAATTAACGGCATCATCAACGCTGGGTTTGAAGCTGTCGGCATTAAGGTCGAGTGCAAAGAAGTGACTTTGCGTTTCGCGCAGCACCATATCTGGTGATGACCACTGAAGGATCTTTTTTGGATATTTTGGCGAAAATCGCAAAGTATTGCCACCATCAACAATATACTTTCCAAGTCCCAGGGCTACATTGGCAATACCATCTTCGGGTTGCTCGGGTTCGATGGGATAAAAATTTGCTGAGCGGGCAACGCCCGAAATTGTTGGATAAAAGCGATCACCATATTTTGAACCACAAACTTCCTGGAGTACAATGCCCATTTTTTCTTCATCAATCACGTTCAGTGTAGCGGTCATATATGCCTTGCTGTCTTTATAAAAAGCAGAAGCATAAACGCTTTTAATGGCCGCGCTCAACTGTTGTATCATTAGCCGTTCATCATGGTTGTTGTTAGGGATCATGTAGGTGGAGTAAATCCCTGCAAAGGGCTGGTAGTGCGAATCCTCCAACAAGCTGGACGACCGGATGGCAATTGGATTTCGGGTAATTGAAATAAAGGTGTAAAGATCCTCATGGATGCGAAAAGGCAGGCGTGCTGCTACAAAAGCATTCAGTATCTCGACATCGGAAGCATCCGAAAGGGCGATATCGTAAAGGTGGTTTTCTTCCATAAATTCATCAAACACATCGGTACCTAATACAGTGGTCCGTGGGATGGTAATGATAACATTGTCAAAATGATCGATCAGGTTGTTGCGCTTGATCATCGAATCAAGAAATGCCAGCCCGCGTGCTTTACCACCAATAGACCCTTCGCCAATACGGGTAAAATTCAGGTATTCGTCAAATTGGTCGCGATGGAATTCGGCAATTACCCCGCGGCCTTTGTACATCCGAAACTTTGAAATGGAATCAATTAGGTATCTCCTGATTTCATCCAGGTCCTCGAAATCTTCCAATTGGAATTGCTTAAATAAATCAGCCAGTGGGAACAGGGCCCGAGCCCTGAGCCACTTCGAAAAGTGATTTCGGGTAATGTGGTAAAGAAATGAATCATCAGGGATTTCGAAAAGGGTTTCCTGCAAGGTTTTAAGGTCTTGGGCCCGGTTGATCTCCTCGTTGGTGCCCGGTTTAACAAATACGAAATCGCCAAATGCGAAATACTGGGTGATAAAATTCCGCAGCTGTAGCGACAGGGTTTTTGAGTTTTTATTGATGTAACCCACCTTCAGTTTTTTAGCAATTTCTTTTATACCTGCATCCGACGACTGCAACAAAATAGGCATGTATTTATTGTCGGCTTTTATCATTTTACACAGTTGCAAGCCGGCTTGTTTATCATGGATGCCATTGCGCGAATAGCTCATATCGGTTATTACACCCAGCAGGTTGTTCTTGTATTTATGGTAAATCTCTTCAGCCTCTTCGTAGGATGTAGCCAAAAGTATTTTGGGACGCCCACGCATCCTCAGCATTTTCTGGTGTTCGTTGAGGCCCTCAGTCATAAAAGATTTCGACTGCTTGAAAATAATTTTGAAAATATTTGGTAAGTAGGATGAATAAAACCGCACCGAATCTTCTACTAAAAGAATCACCTGCACACCCACTTCCTGAACATCAAATTCAACGTTCATCTTATCTTCGATGAGTTTGATAATGGCCAGCAATATATCTGCATTTCCCAGCCAACTGAACACGTAATCAATATTGGCGAGCTTACCTGAATCGAGTTTCAGTGAAAACTCCCTGGAAAAAGGGGTAAGCAAAACAACGGGAATATCAGGGTTTTTCTCTTTGATTTCCTTGAGCTCCTGTTCGTCAAATGCGCTGAGCATTAAAATAATCAGGTCGATATTTACCTCATCCAGTATTTCATCAACCTGCTCACGCGTGTTGGCTACAATAAATTGCGGAGGGTAGCGCAAGTTGAGCGAAACATACTCATTAAAAATTTGCTCATCAATCCTTCCATCGTCTTCTAAAACGAAGGTGTCGTATTTGCTGGCGCCAAGTAAAACGTGGTAAATCCTCTTTTTCATCAGGGTGGAAAAGGAAGTGTCTCCAAAAACATATTTTCCGGCTAATTCTTTTGTCTTTTCTGACATAAGGTGTGGTGTAAATTTTCACAAAAATAGTAATATCTGTGTTGGGAAGGGAGGGGAATAATTGATGGGGATGGGTAAATTGTTATATGGCTATATTGTTGAATGGTTAAATGGTTGTAGTGTTAAATTGTTGTAGTGTTAAATTGTTGTATTGTTAAATGGTTGTAGTGCATTGCATTTCGAATCTTAGTTCATTTCCAAGGGATGCAAGCCTCCCAGAGGATGGCAGCCCTGGGTTTAGTTTTGGTTGTCGTTAAGGGATGCAAGCCCCAAGGCACGAGGGGATGGCGGCCCTGGGCTTTGATTCGTTTCGACTATTCAGGGTTTCCAGCCCCTCCCGTTGGTCAGGGCTTTAAACCCTTCGCTCCTTCCCCCTACAAATATTGATTTAATTCAGCAATTGTAAGGTGCATTTCCCGCTCAAGTTCAAGTAATTTATTAAAGCTTTCGTAGTAAATAGCAAATTCGAGGATGTATTCTATCAGGCTGATTTCACCCTTATCAAGTGCAAGCTGGTACAGGTCGGCATTGCTATATAGTTGCAAGCTGGAACGATAATCGCCAGCACTTTTTTGTAAACTAACTGCCTTTGAATGTAGCGTTTTCAGATGATTATAAACTCTTAATTTACTATCATGCGCCCGGCTTTGCATGGCTGCGGTATTTGCCCGGGCATATTTTACGGTATTTTTGTTTTCCCACAAAGGGATGGACAAACCCACAGTAATGCCCTGCAGGGTTTCGTCAAGAATTTTTTCGCTCATGTAGCCTGCATGGAGTTTTGGTAAACTCATGGCTTTTTGGAGTTTTTCATCTTTTTGGCTCAAGTCAATTTCATGCCTGAGCCAATTAAGCAGGGGATTATTTTGCTCTGCCTGCACATACCATTGTTCGAAATCAACGGGAACCACTGCAGTTTGAAAAACACTATCCACCAAGTCAACTTTCTTTCCTCCATTCATTTCGGCCAGTTCACCCAACAATACATCTCGTTCTATTTCTATCAGCTCCAACTCTTTGCCAAGATTCAGTGCATTTAGTTGTGCTTTGTTGTACTCCAGGATATTGGCTTCACCGGAATCGAATTTCGATTTATATGATTTTGCAATACTTTGGGCATGGGACAGCCGTTTCGAAATTTCTGCTTTTAAGGCATTTTGGTAAACCATATCGATGCAAATACTTCGTGTTTCAAAAAGCAATGTTAAGCGTTGCTTTTGGTATTCGAGTTCTACTTGCTCGTTCCTTATGTCAGATATTTGATTTTTGAATTTATACGCTGATGGAAAATCAAAGGATTGTGTGATGCTGAAATCTTTTCGCTTACCAAGTTCCGATGGCTTTCCCCACAGGTAGTGAAATTCGAATTCAGGGTTTTCGAGATATATCCCGGTTTTGTTTCCAATTTTATCAGCATCCACACCTTTTCGCATTGCCAAAAGTGAAGTGTTGTTTTGTTCCACCATGGTTAATACTTTGTCGATGCTGTTTTGTGATAATAGGTTTGCATTAAAGGCAAAAATGCTTATCAGGGCTGTGATTAGGTACTTCATTTTATAAAAGGTTGTTTATAATTATTTAGGTGGTTGTAATATTTGCCAAATCCTCATGACCCCATCCCCAACCCTTCCCCTCGAGGGGAAGGGAGACCAGCCGCACAGGCGACTGCAGTGGCCAGTGCGGCAGCATTCCCCCTCCTCTCCGCCTGCCAAAGCGAAGTGGCGGACAGGAAGGGGGAGATAGTGGGGGTCTATCGTCGAGACCATTTGATTGGATTTATTAGTAAGAAGCAAAATAATTACGGTTAATTTTCATGTTTTCTGAAAATAGATTTTTCTGTTTTTCCTTTTCGTTAAAGATATTTTTATTCCAAAACTCCATTACTCCCTCTGTTCGCCATAGCCTCGGCGACGGCGGAACACTCCAATACTCCCTGCCTCGCCGTCAGGCGGGCATTACTCCATTTTTTAATACAATTTTGTGCTTGTTTAAAACACCAAAAACAATGGGCACAATGTAAATATTGAGCAAGGTAGATGTTAGCAAACCACCCAGTATCACCTTCGCCATAGGGCTTTGTATTTCGTTGCCGGGCAAATCGCCTTGCAAGGCCAGGGGAACAAGTGCCAGGGCCGCTGTAAGTGCTGTCATCAAAATTGCATTCAAGCGGTCTGATGAACCACGCGTGATGGTTTCATAAAGCGGAACACCTTTTTCGAGCAATCTTTGGTAATTTGAAATGAGCAGGATGCCGTTTCGGGTAGCGATACCAAAAAGTGTAATAAAACCAATGATGGCAGGGATACTCATAATGCCAGATGTAAAATAGATTGAAAACACACCACCAATGAGTGCCAGCGGCAGGTTAAGCAAAATAATGCCGGCAAGCTTGAAGTTTTTGAATTGCTGAAAAAGCAAGAGGAAAATAATGAATATGGCCATAATTGAAGTGACCATCAGTGTGCGCGAAGCTTTGGCTTCGTTTTCAAACTGGCCTCCATATTCGATGCGGTAGCCTTCGGGAAGTTGAATATCTGTTTCGATATTACTTCGGATATCATTCACCACACTTCGAAGGTCACGACCGGCAACATTGGCCGAGATCACGATTTTGCGCTGCACATTTTCGCGGCTGATTGAACTGGGGCCTACAACTGATACGATATCTGCAACTTGCTCAAGTGGAACTTTCTTGCCATCACCTGCATCAATCAACGATGAACGGATGCCTTCGATGGTTTCGGTATAATCCTTATTCAGCCTGAGCACCAAATCGAAACTACGTTGTCCCTCATAAATGTCAGCAAGTTTTTCGCCACTAAAAGAGAGGCTGATAAACTCGTTGAATTCTTCGATGCTTATTCCGTAGGCTGCCAGCATATCACGGTTAGCCCTTATTTGAATTTGAGGGATTTCAACCTGCTGGTCAACATTTACATCCACCAGGCCCTCAATATCCACAATCGAATTTTTTACCTGGTTCCCAATCCTGAACATCCGGTTCAAATCAGTACCAAATAGTTTGATGGCAATATTTGCACGTGTGCCCGAAAGCATGTGGTCGATCCTATGCCCAAGCGGTTGCCCAACCGTAAAAGCAATGCCCGGAATTTGCGACAGGGTGTGACGCACCTCCGCCAGAAATTCCTCCTGACTTCTCTGGTCGAGGGTGAAGTTTACGTCAATTTCGGCGCTGTTAGTGGTTTGAGAATGTTCGTCCAATTCACCACGGCCCGTTCGCCTTGCTGTGGTACTGATTTCGGGGATGATTAACAATTCAGTTTCGATGAGATTGCCAATTTTATTGCTTTCGAAAAGTGAAGTCCCCGGCTCCGAAACCACAGATAAGGTTAAGGCTCCTTCGTTAAATTCGGGCAAAAAACTGCGGCCCATCTGCGAAAATATCACCACCGATAAAACAAAAAGTACCAGCACCGGGATGATCACCACCATTTTATGTTTTAATACCCATGCAAGCGACTTTTCGTAATAATGAGACAGGTTTCTTGCCAGCCACTTTTCCTTTTGGTTTTTGTTAAGGAATTTGGCATCGCTCAACAGCATCTTCGAAAGCAATGGTGTTAAAGACATCGCCACAATTAAGGACACAAAAAGTGAGACGATAAACGAAATACCAAGTGGTTGCAACATACGGCCTTCCATGCCCGAAAGAAAAAACAAGGGCAAAAATGCCACCAGGATAATTAGGGTCGCGTTAAATATAGATGACCTGATTTCTTTGGAGGCTTCATACACAACCACGTAAGATGATTGCCTTTCATCAATGGGTTTTTGATGATTTTGACGCAATCGTTTATAAACGTTTTCCACATCAATAATGGCGTCGTCAACCAAAGAACCGATGGCAATGGCCATGCCACCGAGACTCATGGTGTTGATGTTGAGGCCCAAAACTTTCATGGCGAGGATAGCTCCCAATAAAGATAGTGGGATCGCAAGCAGCGAGATGATGGTTGTACGGAAACTACCCAAAAACAGGAATAAAATAATAATCACGAAAACCGCACCTTCGATAAGGGCGTTCTGAACATTGCGCACCGAAGTCTCGATGAAATCGGCCTGGCGAAATATTTTTGTATCCACGATAACATCCGGAGGAAGGGTTTTTTGAAGCAGGGTGAGGTTGTCTTCAATTCGCTGGGTAACATCAAGTGTGTTGATGTTGGGTTGTTTTGAAATGGAAATGATAATGGCCGGTTTGGCATTTTCGGAAGCATAACCCATTTTTACGGCACTTCCGATTTTAACTTCGGCGACATCACGAATCTTTACCGGTTTACCATTGATGGATTTGATAAATGAGTTGCCCAACGCGTCAACATCTGAAGTCCTTGCAACGCCACGAACAACATATTCGTTGCCATATTGGCGCACAACACCACCACTTGAGTTTTGGCTGATGCCCCTACAAATATCCGCCAACTCCAACATCGAAACCTCATAGAATTTCATTTTTTGCGGATCGGCCAAAACCTGGTATTGTTTGTAATCACCACCAATAATGGTCACCTGTGAAACTCCACCGGTTGCCAGGATCAAAGGTTTCACATTCCATTCGGCGATGGTGCGTAAATCCATCATGCTGGTGCTATCGGCTTGCAGGCCAACAAAAAATATTTCACCCATTACGCTCGATTGTGGGGCTAGCTCGGGTTGGCCTATCCCCAATGGCATTTGTGATGTTACACTGATCAGCTTTTCGCTGACAATTTGCCGGGCTTTAAAAATATCAGTGCCCCAATCAAATTCAACCCACACAAACGAAAAGCCCTGCGAAGAAGCCGAACGTACCCTTCGGACATCAGTTGCGCCATTTACGGCTGTTTCGATGGGGAAAGTAACCAGACGTTCCACCTCTTCCGAAGCCATTCCGTGGGCATCCGTCATCACTACCACGGTTGGTGCCGTGAGGTCAGGAAAAACATCAATGTCCATATTTATTGCGGTTCGGGTTCCTACCACAATCAGCACAAGCGAACTAAGCAAAACCAGGTATTTATTGTTAAGGGAAAACTTTATTATATTATTCAACATGGCTTTTGCGGTTTAATGAACATGACCTGAATGAGGATCCAACGCACCTGATGAGCGCGCAAGTTTGATCAGCACTGCACCTTTGGTTACGATGCGTTCACCGGGAAAAATCCCTGTGGTAATTTCTGTTTTCAGGCCATCAGTTGCACCGGTTTTAACTTCGCGCATTTCGAAGAGTTCGGGCGTGATTTGTACAAAAACAAAAAAATGTCCCTGTTCTTCTAAAAGTGCTGAATTTTGAATGGTCATTGCCCGGTTGTTGCTGATGGTTTTTAAATAGACCTCCAAAAAACCACCAGGCAAAAATTGTCCATTGTTATCAATTTGCAGTGTTATCGGAATTAGATAATTATCCGGACTTACCGATCGACCGTAGGAAATTAACTTTCCGTTGAGTTCTTCCAGGGTGTAGATTTTTTTTGTAGCTGTGGAGTGGATGTTGGCGGAATAAATATCAGCCAGTATTCCCGAATACTTTTGTTGAACTTCGGCATTTAGCAACAAAGTTTTGTTTTGAAAAATGCTGAACAGGGCTTGTCCTACTTCAACATATTGACCATTCGTAACAAAAAGTCGATTAATATAACCCGATAGTGGACTTTTAACTGTCTGACCTGATTTACTGAAATTATCATTCAGGTTGTCGTAAATTACTTTGGCGTTATCGTAGTTATATTTTGCTTCCAGCAATTCTTTTTCCGAAACTATTTTGCTTTCGGCGAGTTCCTTTTTGCGTTCGTAATCCGTTTTTGCTTTTTCATAATTATTACTCGCCTCCATGTACCGGACTGTAAGATTATTGTCGGCCAGGCCACTTCCAGAAATTGAAATCAAAGGCTCACCTTGAGCTACTTCTATGCCTTCCACAATGTTATTGCTTGCAAACATTACAATGCCACTTGCTTTGGCCGAAACCAACATTTCATCTCCCGGTGACGGTTGCACCTGAGCAGTGGTTTTTATCATTTGTCCAAAGGGTTCGACAGAAGGCAGGCTGGTTGCAAAATCAATTTTCCATGATTGTTCTTTTGTGAAAACCGTAACATTGTCGTTGTGGATTGCCCCTTCCTCTGCCACATGAATTGCATCATGTTCGTTTCTAAAAACTTCTACATTTGGAATTGTAAGCTGAAATTTCCCCTCGTCTGTTTCTATATCAAAAATTAATGATCCGGTTCCCAAATTACCGGGCCTGAGCTCAAAACCATAAATTCCTTGTCGAATGGGTTTATTGAGTTTTTGATGTACCACCGCACCATCAATTAAAAGGCTTGCTGTTATGCTTCCTTTTTTTAAAGCCCTGAAGTTGGGAATAGTAGAAAAATGGGCCAGGATAAAAGAATTTTTTCCAACAACAAAAGGATCAGCCTCAGCAAAAACCTCAAAATTATCGCTGTAAGCTGTAAGTTGAATTTTAACATCCCCATGGTTGTGGCCGTCATCTATAACTACTTTGGCTGGTGCTGCATGATTATGGCCATCATCATAAACTTCGCCATCCGCATGGTCATGTCCTTCATGCGATTGTAATTCACTGGCTTCTGCATGATCCGGATCACAATTATGTACTTCACTTTCGGAATGATTATGTTCCAGATCAGTATTTAATTCTTCATCAACCGAGTGGTCGTGATCGCAATCTTGTTCTGTATTTTCTTCATGCTTGTGCCCTGAATCACTATGTATTTTTTCTTCACCAGAATGATCGTGATTGCAGTCATGTGCATGGTTAAGGTCACCCTCCGTTGAATCATGTGTGTGTTCATGATTTACATTTGAACTGGTACTCGTATCGTGTTGGTGCGTGTGCGGATCTGTATTTTGATTATTGTTGCAGCTTACGGATACTATGGCAAGCAGCACAACAAAAACAATATTGTATTTCATTGATTATCATTGTTAAAATTTTAAATATTTGATGGGAAAATCCGAATGAGTGGGCAACATAAAATTACCGCAGATATTCGGAGACAAAGTAAAATTTAAACAATAGGAGGAGCGCGCAATCCAGCAGATGAACCAACAAAGCATGAATACTTTGTGGCTATCAAGGGTATTGGTGGCCGCGAATAATTAGGTGAGCGTTGATGAAAATAACCTGAACTAAATAATGTGGACTGAAATGTATCGAAGCCTGCATCAATATCAACGCGGCTAAACCATTTACGCTCTTGTTTTAGCTGCTTTGAAGTGACAACGACATCAGTTTTTAGGATACAAGATTCAGAACTATCGTCGCCATCATGTTCATGCTTGTGTTCATTCGCATCGTCGTTATGGTCGCTACAACCTGCCTGGCAATGATCGTTTTTAAAGCAAACTTCAGTATCGTGGTGGTGATGGGGAATTACAGCATGGGCCAATAGAAGCATACTGGCAAACAAAATAAATACTATTGCTGTGGTCTTTTTCATCATTTTAGAATAATGGTCGGCAAAAGTAGTCTATTTTTTTCTTCCTGATTAGAAATCAAATTTTCCAGGCTAAATAATATTTTGATGTGCTAGGAGAAAAAATGGCCTATCGTATTTATTAGAAATCGTCCTCATTTCTTCTTACAAAAATGAAGGATCAATACTATTTTGATCCCGTACGTGCGGGATATTGCATGGATGAGTACGTGAACGATTTCAAATTTTTATTGATTCCCAGAGATTCGGTGAAAGCCTAAATTAATTCACAAACTATTTCCATATTCCAATATTGTTTATACTTTTACACCTACCTTAAAAACCAATAAATGTTGTTTATGCAACAAACAATACTTCTAAAACCATTATTGCTGTCAAGCACTTTCCGGATTAATAGTGATGAATATTTTACCGATACCTTCAGCTTTGTGATGATTGCATTGGTATTTTTTATTTCAAGTTTTGGAATTATTTTTTACATCCGCTTTCGCGAAAAGGGAAGAATAAACCGGCGGCTCGAAAAGGAGATTCTGATCAAAGAAAAATCTGAAGAGGCCTTAAGGGTTTCAGAAGCCAAATTTAGGGAAACCAATGCCACCAAAGACAAATTTTTCTCCATCCTTTCGCACGATTTAAAAAGCCCCTTTGCGGCCATTATGGGCATGGCTGAATTATTGGAAAAAGAGTACAAACAATTATCGGAACAGGATCGCCTAACGCTTGTACAGGAATTGGGCAATGCCACCCGCAACACTTATGGCCTGTTACAGGAATTATTGATCTGGTCGCAATCGCAGCGGGGTTTGCTCGATTTTAATCCAAGAGTTGTAAACCTGCTTGCCATTTGCAGCGATACTTTGGAGGTGCTTGGCCCCGCCGCAGCAAATAAATCAATCGACATAAATTGCTTTGTAGATAACGAGGTTTTTGTATTTGCCGATAGTAAAATGCTCTCAACCATCCTGCGCAATTTATTGACAAATGCCATTAAATTCACCCCACAGAACGGGGAGATTAAAATTCAATACCAAAAAGTTTCCGGTGAGCAAACTGATGGCGTTATAAAACCGATGGTGAGCATTGCCATTACCGACAATGGTATTGGAATTGATCAGGAAAACATCGATAAATTACTAAAGATCGACGATAATTACAGGCGTTATGGCACCGAAAAAGAATCGGGTACCGGCCTGGGGCTAATTATTTGCCAGGAATTTGTTGGAAAAAATGGCGGGAAAATATCCATCGAAAGCGAAGTTGATAAGGGAAGTAGCTTTAGCTTTACGGTCCCGGAAGCAGGTGGAGAAAGTGAAAGGGATAGCCGCTTATGAGACAACTATTGCTAACATGTTATCTGTAATTTTATTGCTCATAAACAATTTGGAACCGTTGCAGGTTTCAAAGTGATGACGTGATGAAAATTAGCTAATTTCAACGTACCTGGTTTGGTGGTGCAGCCAAAATGAAATGAGTAATATTCCTTGTTTTTATAAACTTAAATCATCTAGATGTATTAAAAAATACTATATTTGTTGTGATCAAATACCGACTTTTCCAAGTTAAAAAATGAATCGTCCAAAAATAATTATACTTCTGTTGTGCATCATAACATACTTGATGCTATTGCCCTTCGCTACATTAGCCTCAGGGCCCAATGATATTGAGCAGCTTAAAAAGGAACTAAGACATACATCGGGGCAGGAAAAACTGAACGTATTGCGTGATATAGTAGAGTTTTATTATAAAACCTCCTACGATGAAGCCTGTAAATACTTGTTTGAATACCTCGCGCTGGCCGAAGAAAAAAATTCCTTGATCGATCAGGCCAAAGCACATTATTACTATTCAGCAATTGCCTTTAACCAAATAGAATACAACAAAGCCATTAGCCATTCCCGGAAAGCCCTGAGCTTTTATGAAGCCCTGAACGACTCGCTTTACATTTGCCACCAACACTTAACACTAAGCCGGGCTTTTGTTCTTCTGCGCCAGCCCGACAGTGCAATGAGATCAATAAATATAGCATTGGAATATTTTAAAACCCACAAGTATCATCTCCAACTCCAAGCTGCTAAAATACAGTTGGGCAAAGCATATCATATCAGCGATCAATATGACCAGTCCCGCGAAATATTGCAGGAAGTGGTTGTTGAAACCGGAAACTTAAAACAATACAAGTATCAAGCCTGGGCACTCTATTGGTTGGGGGCATCCAATAGCAGGCTGGGGAATTTCGAAGAGGCTATAGCCAACTTCTCGGAAAGCACCGAGACCAATGACCGGATTGGGAATATTAAGAGTAAATTGGGTTCGATGCAGGAACTGGGCGATATGTTTTTGAAAATCGGGGAATTTGCCAATGCCTATCAGCTTTATTTTGACTGTTTCCAGCAAAAAGATGCGGTGAGGGGGTATCGTGGAGAATTGCAGTTTACTGCTGAATACCATATCAATTTAGGAAAAATTTACCACAATACCCAACGATACACAGAAGCAATCGACCAGTACGATACAGCCATGCAGTTGATTGACCGCTTTGATTTTTCGCCAACCCGCGGTAACATCCATAATTTGATTGGCCAAGCCTATCTGGGCATGAACGATCCAAAAATGGCTCTCCATCATTTTGAGCAATCCTACAGTTTTTACCAGGAAACTTCAAGCAGATATTACACAGCAATGAGCCAAAATAATATTGCAGAGGTTTATATGAATTTAAGCCAATACGACACCGCCATTTCCTACCTGCAAAAAGCAAAGCTAACGAACATAGAAATTCACAACAAATACGGAGAAGCAGTGAACCGGAAAAACCTTGCTGTGTGTTACGACCATCAAAAAAAATATACAAAAGCGATGCGTGAGTTAGATGGTGGAATAATGTATGTATGCGAAAGTGGCGTTGATAATTTGACCCTTGAGTACTACTCGATCTATATCAAACTTTGCAATCTTGCTGCAGACTGCGAACAGACAAAAGCTTATTTTGAAAAATTCCTGCCACTATCCTATAAAATTACAAACCAACACAAGAATAATTTAACTGAGCTGTTGCTACAAACCTACACCAACGAATTAGAGGCCAAAACGGCACTTTTAAATCAAACCATCGAACTGCAAAATCTCGAAACAACACACAACAATCTTCAATATCAGAGGCTTTTTCTTTTCACTTTAGTTATCCTTCTTATCTTATTGATAATAGGTATCTTGTACTATTTTAAGCTCAAAACTACCCATAAACTTCAGCGGCTCGTTGATGAGCGTACCCGCACCATACGGGAAAACGAGCAAAAGCTGATTCAAATGAGCAGTGCCAAAGATAAATTGTATAGCATTATCGCCCATGACCTTAGAAGCCCGTTCAATTCACTATTAGGTTTTTCCAGCTTGTTATACGAGGATTATGATGATTTTTCGGAAAAAGAAAAAAAGCAGATAATTCAACTCAGCCACAAATCAGCCGAAGACTTTTTTGCTTTGTTGGAAAACCTTTTGGAGTGGGCCAGAAATAATTCGGATGGGATTAGGTATACGCCGGTACAAAACGACCTGAACCTCATCATCCAGCACACCCTACAACTCCAGGAGCGGAATGCAAGAGAGAAAAATATTGCGCTCAACAACGATGTATCAGAAAACACTTTCGTTTTCGCCGATGAAAATATGCTCTATACCATTATCAGGAACCTCACCTCTAACGCCATTAAATTTACCTCTTCCGGAGGATCGATAAGCTACGCATCACAAAGCAACAAAACGATGGTGAAATGTACTGTAAAGGATACCGGGACAGGCATTTCCCCCGGGGATATCAAAAATCTCTTTAGTTCCGGTTCGAAAATACAAAAAAAAGGCACTGCCAACGAAAACGGCACTGGCCTGGGTTTGATACTGGTAAAAGAATTTGTTGAGAAAAACAAAGGAAAACTAACCATTGAAAGCCAACCTGGCAAGGGTAGTGCATTTTCGTTTGAACTCCCGGTCAATGGTCACCCTGAGGATCATGAGTGATTCGCATATCTGTTTAAAACGTAATTGTTTAGGTGATTGATAGATTTGCTAAAATTGAATCTTTTTTCAATTAAATGTCATTGGTGGTCATTAAATGGTCATTGATAGTCATTAAATGCAAAGAAAATGACGCGCAAAGCGCAAATGACAATTATTGACAGCGAAGCTAAATGACACAATGAACTTACTTACAAGTTGGATTCGTCTCATTCCAGGACCAGCAAAATAAATACTTTAAAACAATACTTTCTGTAATCTTAAGGGCTAAATACAAGGGCAGGATTTCGCCTCGCGCAACTTCATGCATCCCAAGCTCCAAGCCCCGAAAAAAAGGCCTCAATGAGTGATGACAAATAGGAATAGATTTCTCCCTGCGGTCGAAAAGACAAGGCTTCATTTAGGGGATATATAGATTATCACCCTGTCATTTCGAGCTCCAAGCCCCGGAAAATGTGGCCTCAATGTGTGATGACAAGTGGGAATAGATTTCTCCCTACAACACTTGCTTCGCTCCGTGTTTTGGTCGAAACGACATTGTAGAAGTTGAATTGAGGGGGGAGGGGCATTGCGAACGCTCCGCGTTCGCAATGCCCCTCCCCATCCTAACTAATACCATTTGTCACCTCGATGGAGCTTGCGACTGAGAGGCCTATCTTCAATGCTTTACAAATACTTGTCATTAGTATGGAACGCAGTCCCGCACGTGCGGGAAGAAATCTGTTTTACTATTTATAATCAGCTTGTTATGAAGACCTTGTCATTAGCGACCCATTATCCACTCCAAATCACGAAAACACACAAGTCTATGATTTGTATTATTTTTTAAGGATCCTCGAAGCAAAGCTTCGCCACTTTAGCTCACTTTAGCTCACTCTAAGTACTTTAGCCCACTCCAAACTTTAGGCACTTTAGCTCACTTTAGTCACTCTCACTTACTTAAACGACTGCATATCACATAATTTTTTATATACCCCTTTTTGCTCGATCAATTCATGGTGCGTTCCTCTTTCCACAATTTCACCGGCATCCAAAACAATAATCTCATCAGCATTCTGAATGGTAGAAAGCCGGTGAGCAATCACTACCGAAGTTCGGTTTTGCATCAGCTTAAAAAGAGCATCCTGTACCAGGCGTTCAGATTCGGTGTCGAGGGCCGAGGTAGCTTCATCAAGGATCATGATGGGAGGATTTTTCAGCACGGCACGGGCGATGCTGATGCGCTGTCGCTGTCCGCCCGAAAGTTTGGCGCCACGGTCGCCGATGTTGGTTTGGTATCCATCAGGCATTTTCTCAATAAACTCGTGGGCATTGGCAATTTTTGCAGCTTTGATCACATCTTCGGGATCGGCCAGTTTCATCGCGAAAGCAATATTGTTAAACACGGAATCATTAAAAAGGAT
>CAZBDF010000049.1:0-8638 GCA_964490385.1 uncultured Lentimicrobiaceae bacterium
GGAAGGCCACCGGCTTTTTCAATCTGCTCAATAATTGGCGTCCCTACCCTAACCATAAAATTTGAAGGTTTTTTGGCAGCTTTTCCTGTAACTGTAACAACACGCTCAATTAAAGGTTTGTTCTTTTGAACGGCTTCGTAAACTGCAAAAGCAGTTCCCACATTATCTACAACACACCCGGTTTCGATGGGAAGTTTTCCTGAAGGAACTTCACGTCCGGTTAAGGCTTTGATCAATTGTTTTTCGCCCCCTTGCGGGTATTTTACTTTTAAAGCATGAACAGTGATGCCTTTAAAGTTTTTAGCCAGTTTGCTAAGATGTTCGATAGCATCCGGCTTATTGTTTTCAATCCCGATCATGGCTTGATTTACACCAAGTGCTTTCATCAGAATTGCTGTACCAATCAGCATCTCCTCCCCTTTTTCCATCATCAGGCGATGATCGGAAGTCAGGTAAGGTTCGCATTCAACACCATTGATGATAAGGTACTCAGCAGTTTTGCCATCGGGCACCATCATTTTTACATTTGTAGGAAAAGTAGCACCACCCAGCCCGACAACACCCATATCAGCAATGCGCTGGATAATCTCGTGTTTGCCGAGTGTGATTTCATGGATTATTTCATCTGAGGCATCAATCCCTTCGTTCCATTCATCCTCTTTCGTGTCGATGATTACCGCCATCCTTCTGTAGCCCGACTGATCCATCACTTCGTCGATCTTAAAAATTTTGCCAGTGACAGACGAATGAATATTGGCTGATATAAATCCGGAGCTTTTGGCAAGCAATTGCCCGGTTTTAACCTCTTCTCCCCTTTTAACCACAAGCGTTGCCGGTGCCCCTAAATGCTGGGAAATAGGTATAAAAACCCTTTTGGGAAACGGCAATACTTCGATTGCAGCTTCGGATGAGAATTTGTTTTCCGGTGGATGAACACCGCCTAGTTTAAAAGTTTTCAATACTATAATCTCCTATATTGAAATCGTGACATTGTCAGTTTATGATTTTACTTCTGTTGGAGCTGTTACTTTTGGTTTTTCTTCAACCTTCTCGGGTTTTGGCTTACGAGGTGGTGGAAAGTTCAGCTCATGGATTGCACCGGTTGGACATTCGGCAACACATTTCCGGCAAAGCTTACATTTTTCGTAATCGATGTATGCCAAGTTGTTGCTCATGGTAATGGCATCGAAGGGACAAACCTTGAAGCACTTACCGCAACCAATGCAGGCAACACTACAATTTTTCTTTGCAGGGGCTCCTTTTTCTTTATTGATGCATGAAACAAATATCCGTCGGCTTTTCTTTCCCTGGTTCCTGAGCTCAATAATATTGCGCGGGCAAGCTTTAACACAGGCTCCACAGGCAACACAATTTTCTTCAATCACCACAGGAAGCCCGGTTTCTTTGTCCATGTACATGGCATCAAAATCGCAGGCTTCAACACAATCGCCACAACCCAGGCATCCATAAGGACATCCGCTTTCACCGGAGTAAAGATTATGTGCAAAGGCACAAGTAGCCGGCCCGTCGTAGTCGATCTTTTTAGGTGCATTAGCTCTTGATCCACTGCATCTGATAACAGCAATTTTAGGTTCGGCAGCTTCAACTTCAAGCCCAAGCAATTTGGCAATATCTGCCATTACATCTGCCCCTCCAACCGGACAATTGAAACCTTCCATAGTGCCTTGCTTTACCATACCTTCGGCAAAAGCCCGGCAACCTGCATAACCACAGCCACCACAATTGGCACCCGGCAATGCTTCATCAACTTCGTCAATTCGGGGATCTTCAATCACCTTGAACTTTTGTGCAACAAAAAACAAGATCACAGCTGCTGCAACCCCTATTGCACTTAGTGAAATAACTGCATAAATTATTACGTTGTCCACGGTATAACTCCTTTTATTTTAAGTTTTCTCGTCTAATTCCTGGCTCCGATACTGGCAATTCAATTTATCCAACTAACACGTTTTCAATGCCTCATACCTGCATCGTCGCCTACACACCTGCATCGTCTTGCAAGGTGGGCAAAAGTATAAACAAATGTTAAAATTTCCACCATTCAGGTCTTATTTAAAATGAATTCAAAAAGCTGTAAATCTGTTAATTACAAAGGTGTTGTTAATCACAAAACAATCTACATGCGTGTAAATTTTTAAATATTAAGCGTTTAGCATACTGTTTAGAAAAATTCTAAATTTTAGCACTTATAAAATTGATTAGTAACATTATGGATATTAACAATGTGAGCTGAATAATCGCTGAATGTTTTGGGTCAGTTCATTAGAAAAATACTAATTTTATGCACTCTTTTGAAAAAACAGGTACACTAAATAAATTACTGACTTCTAACTAACTGAAAATGAAAGCTAAACTAATCTTGCTACTCTTGATCGTTCTTGGAACTACTGCTGTTTACATTTTTACCTCTGCAAAATACCGGCACAACGAAGACAAAAAATATGAAATCCCTTGTGGGCCTGATATCAGGACATTTGAGGAATCAGAAGCAGTCCTTAGCCCTAATAGCCTGCCTAATACCTGGATGGCAAAGCAAAGGATGTATCCCTACGACCGCATAAACACCCAATACTATCAAGAAGCAATGAAAGCTGCCAGCGAAATGCAAAGGGAATCCGCTGTAAGACTCGATTGGGAAGAAGCCGGCCCAACAAATATAGGTGGGCGTATAACCGACATCGAAATCGTGGCAGAAAATACTGATATTATGTATATTGGCGCTGCGTCCGGAGGAATACTGAGAACCGAGAACGGTGGAGCTGATTGGGACAACGTATTTTCAAATATGCCATCGATCAGTATTGGCGACCTTGCCATCGACCCTAACAACAGCAATGTAATTTGGGCAGGAACAGGTGAAGCCAATTCGTCAAGTTTTAGTTTTCTTGGAGATGGCATCTACAAATCGCTTGACGAAGGTGCCAGCTGGGAGCACATGGGCCTTGAGCAATCAGCGTATATTGGGCGCATCATCGTTGATTACAACAATTCGCAACGCGTTTTTACTGCAGCCTGCGGGAATCTCTATTCGGCAACTGACCAACGAGGGATTTATCGCAGTCTCAACGGAGGAGAGTCCTGGGAACAGGTACTTTATCTCAACGATTCCACAGCAGCCATCGACCTGGTGCAACATCCCGAAGATCCAAACATCCTTTATGCAGCTATGTGGGAGAGAGTGCGGGGATTGAACTATAGGAGATCATTCGGAAATTCATCCGGAATTTGGAAAACTACTGATGGTGGCGACAATTGGGTGGAACTTACAAATGGCCTTCCCACCGGTGACGATGTTGGAAGAATTGGTATTTCAATTGCGAAATCAAACCCTGATGTACTTTATGCTTTTTACGATAATGACGGATACATCGGAATTTACAAAACCATCAATGGCGGAGATACATGGTCATCAACCAATCACAATGAATTACAGGGCATGAACAGCAATTTTGGATGGTATTTTGGCCAGATCAGAGTTGACCCGACCGATGAAGACAGATACTACCTCATGGGGGTTGAATTATGGTCTTCGGATAATGGAGGGAACAGTTATGACGCACTTGCCGGTTACTGGAATTCCTGGGAAATACATGTTGACCATCATGCCATGTGGATTGACGAAAACACAGGAAGAATTTATGAAGGCAACGATGGAGGTCTTTACTACAGTGATAACTATGGACAGAGTTGGGAGAAAATCAACAATCTACCGATTACTCAGTTTTATGCTATCGACATTGATTATAATAATCCCGAAAGGCTCTATGGCGGAACTCAGGACAACAACACAGTCCGTACGCTTACTGGCGACCTCGATGACTGGACCGCAATTTTGGGTGGTGATGGTATGTACACCCTTGTAGATTACACCGATCCCACACTTATTTATGCCGAATCCCAATGGGGAAATCTGGCTAAATCATCCGACCTGGGTTTTAGCTTCAATTGGTGCGGCGAACCCTCTGCAGCAGACCGTACTAATTGGTCATCGCCCTATGTATTGCACCCCGAAGACCCAACCATAATGTATTTTGGCACCTATCGTCTTTGGAAAGGGACCGAGCGTTGTTGGAATTGGGAAATTATTAGTGATGATCTGACAAAAGGAGATGATGGGAGCACTTGGCATACAATATCTACAATTGATATTTCCAAAATCAACCCCAACATGATTTTAACTGGTAGCGACGACGGTATGGTCCATATCACTATCAACGAAGGTAGCTCATGGACAAATATTTCGGATGGACTGCCTGACAGATGGATAACCAGCGTGGTTTTCGATCCTTTTAATGAAAATACCATTTACGCAACTTGCTCAGGTTTCAGATGGGATGAGGCCCTGCCACATGTATTTAAATCGACCAACCTTGGTGAAGACTGGATGGATATTTCTTCCAACCTCCCTGAGATTCCTGTAAATGAAATCCTCTGCGACCCCGAGTTTGAAGACCGTTACTTCCTTGCTACGGATGCAGGATTGTTCAGCACTGAAAATGGTGGCGAAAGCTGGTATGGGATTTCATCGGGTATGCCAAATTCGCCGTGTGTTGCGATGAAAATCCATGAACCTACCCTTACGCTGGTAATAGGCACTTATGGCAATTCGATGTACAAAATCCATATGGATGATGTTGTAAATAATATCGGAGGGCCCAGCCAAAATACCACACCTGACATTCAAATGAAGATATTCCCCAACCCGGTCAATTCAGTAGCCACTATCGAAGTAAGCAATAGTTTATCCGGAAATGTTAGCATAGATATTTATGATATCAAGGGGAAACTGATCAGGAACCTGCACCAGGGTTTTATTCCTGAAGGCAACAAATCGCTAAATTGGGATTGTACCGGTAACAATGGAAATTCATGCTCCAACGGAATCTATCTATGCAGAGTTTCCAACGAAAATAGTTTTACAGAAGATAAAATTATTTTGATGAGATAGGAAGGGAAGATGGTGATCAGTGATTGGTGATCGGTGAACAGTAAATGGAACAGTGATCGGTAATCGGTAATCGGTGATCGGTGATCAGAAAATGGGTATTTTGAAAGGGTTTAAAGCCCTGACCGAAGGGAGGGGATGGAAACCCTGAGTTTGATTTATTTGAGATATTGCATGACTGATCAAGACCATAAAGGTTTCCAGTCAAAAGTGTGAAGGAATATTGAATTTTGAATACTGAATATCGAACATTGAAGCAGGAAATACAAATAACAATTCAACAATTCAACAATTCAACAATTCAACAATTCAAAGATTCAACAATTCAACAATTTAACCATTTAACCATATAGCAATTTAACCATTTAACAATTCAACCATTCAACAATTCAAAGATTCAACAATTCAACAATTTAACCATTTAACCATATAGCAATTCAACAATTTAACAATATAACAATTTAGCCATTTACCCTCCTATTCTCAAATAAAAACATCGCCTTATGAAAAAGATTTACCTTGCATTATTAGCTGCTTTTTTCATGGTCTTTTCTACAAGCTTTGCGCAGGAATGGACCATCGTTGAAACCTTTGAAGTTCCCGGGAAAGCCTCAGGACTTGCCTGGGATGGACAATACATTTATTTCGGGCAATATTCGACCAACGGAAACCAGGTTCACCGCCTTGATCCTACAACAGGAAATTACGAGTTTGTTTGTAATGGCCCTATGGAAGATGCCTATGGCCTGACCTGGGACGGGGAATACCTCTGGGCCACCGATCATCCCGGTTCTTATGACCCTGGCGTTGCCTATCAGTTCGACCTTACGGGTGCTACTAATTACACATTCGAGTGCCCGGCAACCTACATGGGTGGCATTGCCTACGATGATGGACTTTTTTGGTTGGCTGCATATTATGACCCCGATGGCCAAATTTACTTAACCGACGATCAGGGGACGGTTTTAAAAGAATTCCCAACTCCGGGAACACAACCTTGGGATATCTGCCTTCAGGATGAATTCCTATGGATTGCCGATTATAACGACAACCAACTTTATAAAGTAGATACAATTACGGGAGCACTCATCGAAAGTCATCCATGTGAAAATGCCAAACCTGCCGGTATTGTTTATGATGGACAATATTTATGGTATGTTGATGGTGCATTGAGCAGCCCAAGCACCATTTACAAAGTGGATTTGGGTGGCAGCGGAACTCCACAAATAATCCTTCCAACAACGCTTTGGGATTATGGCAATGTCGCCATCGGTGATTCAGCCGTATTTGAGATGCCGGTTTTAAATGCCGGGACGGCCCCTCTGGAAATAGAATATATCGCTATTCCGGGAAGCGCCCCTATTTTCAACTGGACTGTTTTTCCACAGATCATCGAACCTGGAAACACTATTTACATCCCCTTAATTTATAAGCCACAGGAAGTAAGCTTCCTCGATATTGACGTGATAATCCATTCAAACGATCCAGTTTACCCGGAGATGGACGTGTCTCTTTATGGCCAGGGTGTAATTTCCGGTCCCAGCATCAATTTGCCGATCACAAGTTATACTTATGGCTATGTTAGAGTGAATGCCATGACACGCTGGTTTATGCAAATCGAAAACATCGGTGACGAAAATCTTGAAATTAGCGAAATTACATCTGATGAAGCAACGATTACCATTGATGAAAATACTGAATTCCCAATTAACATTTCTCCTCTTGAAGTTGTCGAAGTTGGCGTTTGGTTCAGCCCGCCCGAAAATATGACTTACCAGGGAATACTTACAGTGCTGAATAACGACCCAATGAACCCATCGGTAGAAGTAACTGTTGGTGGCACTGGCCTTGATCCGGGCGGCTATCCCATTGGTACACAAATGTGGCAGCATACAATAAATTCAGGCTGGGACAATAGTCCGAAGGCAATAGCGCCCATAGCAGACATTTCAGGTGATGGTGTGGGTGATGTGATCATTTGTTCCGAGGATAATTTTGTGAGGTGCTTCAATGGAAATGCTTATGACCATGCAGACATCTTCTGGGAATTTGAAATTTATTCTGGCAATATTTACCAACAGGCCGCACTTTTCATTGCTGAAGACCTTGATGGTGATGGATTTCAGGATGTGGTTGTTGGAACAACTGGTGGCGACAGGTCAGTACGAATGATTAGTGGAAAGACCGGCGAATTAATTTGGACTTTTGCTACAGATTATTGGGGTGATGGCGGCTGGGTATATGCTGTGGATGCCTTACACGATCACAATGGCGATGATGTCCCCGATGTGTTGGCTTGTGCCGGTGATGATTCAAACGACACCGGCCCTAACAGGGCATTTTGTATTGATGGGACAAATGGTGATCTTCTGTGGTACACACCACGCGAAGGCCCAGGTTTTAGCATTATTTGCATAGAAGACGTGAATGGTGATGGTGCATATGATGTTTTGTATGGAGCCTCCAACAATAGTGAAACCGAAGGAAAAGTAAAATGTCTCGACGGCCAGAACGGTGCTGTCATCTGGCAAAAAACAACTCCGGGCTCCTCGGTTTGGGGTCTTGTCCAATTGAGCGACATAAATGAAGATGGTGTTGATGATGTTGCTGCCGGTGATTTTAACGGGAACTATTTTGGATATGATGGTGCAAATGGCGATGAGCTCTTTTCGGGAAGTGTTGGCAGCTACAAACTTATCCTCTCCCTTCAAAAACTCGATGACTTGAACGAGGATGGCTACATTGATTTTACTATAGGAACCAGCAGTACAAATTGTGTGGCAATAAATGGTTATGATGGTTCAAATATCTGGACCTTGCCTCTCGCTGATAAATGCTGGAACGTTGACAGGATTGCGGATATCAGTGGCGATGGGATAAACGATGTCATTGCAGGAACGCTTTACCAGGGCAATTTTGTTTATTTTATTGATGGTGTGCTTGGCGAAGAACTGAAATCAGTTTCCTATGGAGAAGCTATTGATGCTGTTTCTGCTGTTTTCGATATTGACGGTGATGGCTCAATGGAAGTAGTGGCTGGTGGCAGGGAAGGAAAAGTAGTTTGTTATTCCGGTGGTTTGGATGCCTGGACGTCAGTTGATGACAATTCATTATCAAAGAAATTTTTTACTATTCAAACAAATCCAAATCCATTTATTGATGAGGTAAAGATCAGTATCAAAACTTCATCTGACATCAATTGTACGATAAATATTTATAGTATCGGTGGAGGCTTGATCAAAAGTTTTGGTTCGCAAAAACTATCAGAAAATACCGTCGAGATTATTTGGAATGGCCGTGATCAATCTGGGATCGAAGTGAACCGAGGTTTATATTTTCTTGAAATATCCGATGGAAATCATTACAAAACCATTAAGTTGATAAAGCAGTAGGGAATTGATTAAAGTGCCGAAGCAAAGCTTCGAGCATGCACGACCGAAGGTCGGCATTTCGAGTTTCGAGTTGTGGGTTTCGTAGTGCATCGATTAACTAAAATCTAATTTCCAACATCAAATAATCAAATGAACATAATCATCACAGGCGCAAGCCAGGGCATTGGAAATGCAGTTGTAAAAAAACTGGCCCAGGATTCCAAAAATCATATTATCGCTATATCAAGGAATGCAGAGAAACTTAATGCGCTGGCTAAAGACTGCCAGCAAATTAATTCTG
>CAZBDF010000049.1:8648-12050 GCA_964490385.1 uncultured Lentimicrobiaceae bacterium
CTGGCATCATCAAATTACGCTTTTGATCTGCTCCCGAAGATTTTAGAGAAATTTGATACAGTTGATATACTCGTCAACAACGCCGGATATCTTGTAAAAAAAGAGTTCTTCGACCTAACAGACGAGGATTTCGACCAAGCCTTCAACATCAATGTAAAAACCGTGTTTAAACTTAGCCGTGCCTTGCTGCCAAATTTTAAATCCGGAACACATATTATTAATGTAGGCAGTATGGGAGGCATTCAAGGCAGTGCAAAATTTCCCGGCCTATCGCTTTACAGCGCTGCAAAAGGAGCGGTAGCTGTACTAAGCGAAGCCATGGCCGAAGAGTTTAAGGACAGGGGCATCAGTGTCAACTGCCTGGCTTTTGGGGCTGTACAAACTGAAATGCTCGAGCAAGCCTTTCCAGGGTATCAAGCACCAATCAGCCCTGATCAGATTGCAAACTTTGTTGCAGAATTTTGTGTGAACGGTAATAAATTTTTTAATGGAAAAATCCTGCCGGTTTCCATTTCAACACCGTAACCTGAAAAATTTTCAAATTTTTCACTCTGTGGGCGGAAATGCCCACAGAGCCGAATTTCCAGAAGAAATTCGAGGGTTAACCCTCGAAAATATTTTAATTCAAATATTTTCGGCCTACGGTGATTAATTCACCAACTTAATAAGTTTATGAATTAATCAGGTTAACTTTGCCGCCCATGGAAAACGAAGGACAAATATCACATACTGGAAGGATCAATGAAATCACCAGGGACATGATTTCTGTTACAATTGTTTCAGAATCGGCATGTGCAGCCTGTCATGCCAAAGGTTTTTGCGGGGTAGCGGACAGTAAAGAGAAAATTATTGAAATGAAAAATACCGGCACCAATGAACATAAGGTTGGTGATTGTGTGAAAATAGTTATGCAGCAATCGATGGGACTGAAAGCAGTTTTTTATGGCTACGTCCTACCATTCATCATTTTGATGGCAACACTTTTGGGCACACTTAATGCAACAAACAACGAGGGCCTGGCGGGTTTGTTTGCGTTGCTCGTTTTAGTACCCTATTATTTCTCCTTATATTTGCTCCGCGAAAAGCTTAAATCAAAATTTGAATTTAGGATCAGTACATGATTTGATGATGGGGATATTTTTAATATTGAATTAATCCAATATCATTAGGAGGAAAAATAGAATGCTAACAAAAAACAGACGTCCGGTTCAACCGGGAGAAATTATTAAACATGAGTATTTAATACCATTGAGCATTACGCAACAGCAGTTAGCAATTGCCCTTAGCGTAACAAGGGTAAGGATTAATGAAATAATATTAGGAAAAAGGTCCATTACTCCAGATACAGCTTTTCGACTTGCAAAATATTTTAATACGACCCCTGATTATTGGATTAATCTACAAAAGAATATCGACATGTGGGATACGCTTCAACTTCACAAAAACGAATATGAGGGTATCTTAAGCATCGGTTAACAAAGTCATGAAGTATTCCATGCCTCTCCTATTTAAATTACTAAACATCAACTAACAAAACATGAAAAAATCATTCTTTTTACTCGCCATGGTGATCACTTTCACCTTACAGATTTTTGCTCAGAAAACTCACTCACCTACACTTGTCAAAAAAGCTGCTTTTGCTGATAAAACAATTGCTTTGCGCGATATGCAAATCATTATGCCCGGCGAAAGGGAGCGTGCCTGGAAAAACGGCGTGATTGGAAACAAATCGATGGAGATGGAATTTGAATCCAATGAAAGCGGCGGATCAGAACAATATAACAATCTGCAGCAAAGCAAAGGAAGCAACAACACGAGGGGGCCACTAATAAACCATGATGGCGTTGGGAATGTCAGCGGAGTCTTCCCTCCTGATACCGATGGTGACGTTGGGCCAAACCACTATTTCCAAATGATAAACCTGGCTTTTGCAATTTGGGACAAGGAAGGCAATTTACTCTACGGCCCTGTTGACAACAGTACTTTATGGGCAGGATTTATCGGCCCATGGACAGGAACCAACGATGGCGACCCCATTGTACTTTACGACGAAATGGCCGACCGCTGGATGGCTTCACAATTTGCACTGAACAATGGCAATGGCAAATGGTACCAGTTGGTTGCAATTTCAGCAACTCCTGATCCATTGGGCGAATATTATCGCTATGCATTTGAATTTAATGCCATGAACGATTACCCGAAAATGGGCGTCTGGCCCGATGGCTATTATGCCACCTTTAATTTTTTCTCACAAGGATTTATCGGATCCGGTGTTGCAGCTTTCGAAAGGGACAAGATGCTTATCGGCGACCCTGATGCCAACATGGTTTTCTTTGGATATTTCGACAACAAATTCAGTTTACAGCCATCGGATATGGATGGCGAAGCCTTACCTCCCGATGGAACACCAAATTTTGTAGCTACTGTTAATGCAGGTAGCAGCAAGCAATTCGAAATTTATGAATGTAAAATCGATTGGGAAACGCCTTCCAATTCAACATATGGCCTTGCTACTTCGATCGATCCGGGCTACTTCAATTCAGATGATGACGGCGTCCCACAACCAGGAACAAACAACCGGCTTGATGTACTTTCGAGGATGCTGATGTACCGTCTGGCTTATCGTAATTTTGGCACACATCAAACCATGGTAGCTAATCATTCTGTTAAAGTCAGTGGAACCTATGGCATCAAATGGTATGAATTCAGGAAAGAGGGTGGTGATGACTGGTACGTTTACCAGCAGGGTGTTTATGCCCCCAACGATGGCATCCACCGCTGGATGGGCAGTATCGCAATCAATGCTTACGGAACTATTGGATTAGGGTTTTCGGTTTCCAATAGTTCTGATCTATATCCATCGATAAGATACACAGGAAGGCCAGCCAATGCCCCGCTTGGCGAAATGACCTACAACGAAATTGAGGCCATTACCGGAACAGGATCGCAAACAGGCCTATCCCGCTGGGGTGATTATTCGAACCTTTCTGTCGATCCGGTTGACGATTCAACCTTTTGGTTTACCACCGAATACATGCGCGGTGGATGGAAAACACGTGTTTTTTCATTTAACTTCGACCCGCTATCACCACCTGAAGTAAATGCCGGTGATGATGCTACTGTTTGCCAGAATACATTTTATACTACAAACGGAAGTACTGTTTCAGCCAAAAGCTGGGAATGGACTACTTCGGGTGATGGGATTATTGCCACGCCTGCAAATCTTGTAACTTATTATCTGGGTGGGCCGCAGGATATCGCCAATGGACAGGTCACACTTACTTTAACTGCCCAGGGCTATGCAACGGGTGTACAATCAGCTGATGATTTGATGCTCCACATCAATAAAAACCCATCTGTTTTTGCAGGAAACGACACACTCATAAACAGCTCAGCACTTTT
>CAZBDF010000049.1:12150-16094 GCA_964490385.1 uncultured Lentimicrobiaceae bacterium
CACACAAAAGAAATCTGATATTGTGGTGAAGTTGATGAACAGTTTAGGCGAGCTTATCTTTACTGAAAAAGCAAAAGGTGCTTCCGAATATAACAAATCCTTCAACCTGCAATATCTGCCAAAAGGAATTTACTTTGTTAAGGTGGAAATGGGTGCTGTATCTAAAACTAGAAAGCTTGTTCTTCAGTAACTGAAAGACAATTTACGCCAATTATTGATAACAAGGAATTGCTGACAATCCTCTACCACATCAATTTGAATGCGGGCAACTGTCAGACAGTTTTTAGATCCCCCGCTAAAAGGGTTTTTGGACACAACTGTCAGACAGTTTAGTGCTAATTTATTAAACACCGATAAGTCGATTAATTTCTAAATCATAACAAAAACCCGGGCAACTGTCTGACAGTTTTTAGATCCCCCGCTAAAAGAGTTTTTGGACACAACTGTCTGACAGTTAAAAAAAAAGTCAATGAAAGATTACCGAGCAAAGCTTGAAACCGGCAAATTTTATCACATCTTTAATCATGCTGTTGGTAACAGGCTTTTGTTCCAGAAGGATGAAAACTACAAATTCTTTCTTAAAAAATTTGAAAAATACATTTCTCCTGTTGCGTCAGTCTATGCATATTGCCTTATCCCAAATCATTTTCATATTCTATCTCGAATAAATGAAATTTACCCAAATGGCTCACCAATTACTAACCCTTCAAAACACTTTAAAGATTTGTTTTCCTCCTACACCCAAGCATTTAATCGTTTTATGGGCACTCGCGGTTCCCTATTTGAACCGCGGTTTAAAAGACGCATAATTACTTCTGAAACGGACCTATTGAACACGCTTTTATACATTCACCTAAATCCATTAAAGCATAATCTTACGAAAAAGCTGTTTGAATGGGATTACTCATCCTTCAATATCATTTTAAATAATGAAGAATCCTTTATTAACAGAGAGGCTGTTATTCAAATGTTTGATGACCCTGAAAACTTTATTTTTGTACATGAAAAAAGGGCCCGTGCGAAGAACTATTATACTGGGGTTAGTGATATGGAAACCTAAAATCTAACTGTCTGGAAGTTTTTACGGGAAGTGGGGCAACTGTTTGACAGTTTTTGCAACTGTCAGACAGTTTACGCCAATTTTTGAATGATATGAAAAATTGATTTTCCTATATCAATAGAATTAGATACGGGCAACTGTCTGACAGTTTGGCGCGACAGTTTTTTACCCGTAAGGGGTTACCCTGAAGGCCATGCGGATATAAAAATAAAGCCCATCAGCAAGGCCAAGGCGGTAGGCAAGGATCAACAAGATGGCAACAAGCATAAATAGCCATACAAACTTAATTCGTTTTTTTGCCTTAAATCTTAGTTTATCGATTTTTACTTTTTTATTGAAAAATGTTGGAAATAGGGTAAACACCAATGAGGCTAAAATGATCAGGTCGTAAACAATAATATTTACGTGCTGTGGATCTTTATTGGGTATTTTAATTAATATCAGGATCACACCACCAAGTATCCAAGGTACTATTGCCTGGTTTAAAATAAAGTAATTCCTGTTTTTGCTGTTTACCCGATGGTATGAGTTTGAAGTCTCAAGCAGGGGTTTGGTTGCATTATATCCGATGACCATCAAAACAAAAAGCGATATCATAGCTAGGGCAAACTTTATCACCACAGGTAAATGTAACCAGTTGGCAACATAACCAAATCCCTGATCAGTGATCGTTCCAGCAGCATAGGCACCAAAAAACATGTTGAATGAGTGGAACGACAGCCATAAGAAAAATAACCTTGTTACCGGGCCAAAACCATCCCTGGGCAAAAATAGTTTGTAATAAACCAATCCCAGGATAAGTGAAACAATAGGCCCCGAAAGTGTAATCAATATGATATTGAAAGGGGTCCAAAGCGGACTTCCATTTCCAATGGGGAAAAATACCTCATAATAATATAACACGCCATCAATACCATAAAACGAAGCAACAAAAATTACTGTCAGTTGATAAGTCAGATAAGCAACAACATAGGCAATTAAGAATAATACAGTAGAGTTGAAGATATAGACCGCAAATTGTCGGAGAGTCATTATCCTGGCCTTTTTATCCTGAATCCGGTGATCCTTTTTGCTAAAGGGATCAAAGGGCTGGCGCCGAAGATTAAGGAAATATAAAGTGTCTTGCCAATTCTTTGTCCACTTCAGTTTTAACCGCTTTCTTCTCTCACGCCATTTGGTCTGCTTTATGGCACGTTTGTACTTCGACTTGCTTTTGTGTGAAGGGGTATTATGCAAAACTTTCTCAGAATTACCTTCTGGATTTGATGCTAATTGATCTGAATCAATTTCTCTTTTATAGTAATTGACACTTCTTGATTCTCTTGAAGGCTTCTTCTTTGTCAGCCCTTTAAAGAGAGATAGACTTACAGTTTTGCGTTTAGACCGGGATTTCCTTGTCTTCTTTTTCCCTATACCAATCTTTCTGAGCAAACTCTCGAGAAAACTCCGCTTGCGCTTATGATGTGATTTATGTCCTGACGAGTACCTTTTCATGTCCTTTTGCTGTTTGACAGGCAAATGTAAAAAACATAATTTAGAAGCAGGCTCTAATTACATCCTGGAAATGTAAAAGTTACAGGCTGTTCAACAAGAATAAGATAAGACCTGCCGTTTTGGAGAACTGTGAGGCTGCTGATCTCTTTTTCGGGCCAATATAAATTGGTCCCGGCAATTTCTTGAATAATTACTATTTGTTGGATGAATTCGGCAGGCAATTCCGCTATGGCAACATCACATGGTATAATGACCGGCAAATAGCTCCACCCCTGGGGAACTGTTATTGAAGCATTGTCAATTTTATAACCAGTAATTTCCAGGTTAGCGTTCGCCAGCATTTTAATGGCATATCCTTTATATGGATCGAAAGCACCAATGGTGTTGATATCACCCTGGGGATAAAAAACCTCATCACCCGAAACTAATATTTCAACGGATTGCAGAATTTCCTGAAAGAGATTTTCAAGCTGGGGATCATCCGGATTGATATAGCTGGAAAGACTCCCCCACCCTTCGTTCAAAGAATAAGCATCCGAATATATTTGAGGCAACACAGTTAGATAGGCTACATTTGAAAAAGCGACACATTCGACTTCGGATAGCATACAGCGGTAAAGGTTTCCGTTTTGTATTGTTTCGGTGTTTAATAACTGTAACTCCTGAGTAAAAACACCCTGAACATTAATAGAATTAGTCATATTGGCAAAAATCTCACCACCATCAAGACTTACCTGCCATTGAAAACTTGAGGAGCCAGTTGCTGAAACACTAAACTGAGCAGAATCGGGCTGGTTGACGGTAACATCTTCGGGTTGACCAGAAACTGAAATGATGGGAATAATCCACCCGTCAAGGTAATCAACATTAACGATTTGCAAATTGGTATTTGCAGTCTCACAAGCATCGGTAAAAGAAATGTTGCACGTACCACCTTTGTATAAAAACCTCATCTCAAATAATGATTCTTCTTCGAGCGATTGACCAACAACATTCGACCACGAAATTCCAATTTTAGCAGACGAGCTTAGGATGGGATTGAAAATCATACCGGCAAACTGTGGGTGGATGTTCTCGATACCAATAAAATCAACAATGGTAGAATCGTATTCCATAAATAATGTCAGCGCTCCAATACCTTCAAAGTCTTCGATATTAACAGATAGAAGCAATTGATTGCCCGAGCATCCGGATACACCAGCTACTTGTATGTATGGATTCTGGGCTATTAAACCCGGCATAATAATTCCAAGAAAAAGCAAAAGGGTTATTAAATGATTCTTCATACTTCAAGTGATTTTAGCGTAATAAATAATTAGGAGTACGCATGTAGCATCAAAGGTATTAAAAAAGAAATACAAGAATAAGAGGCAGAAAAGTGTTTTATTTT
>CAZBDF010000050.1:0-16045 GCA_964490385.1 uncultured Lentimicrobiaceae bacterium
TTTTTTTTTTTTTTCAAAATGTAATAAACTAATAAATAGCTGCTAAATAAATAAATCTAAAAAATCCTTAAAAAAAACAAACCGACAAATTTCATTTTCCGGGATATATAAGTAAAGGGTCATCCTTCACTGCAATAGCAGGAATAATAAAATCAAAACTAACTAAACCAAAACTTAAACTACATGAAGAAAAATTATTTATGCATGTTACTGGCAATTACGATGGTATTCGCAACAGGCTGCGCTTCTATTGTAAGCAAAAGCAACTACCCTTTTACTGTAAACACCACACCGGTAGGGGCGGACGTAACTGTCACTGATAAAAAAGGTCGTAATGTGTACAGGGGGCTAACTCCAGCTCAGATGTCCTTAAAATCAGGAGCAGGTTTCTTTTCCAAAGCCTCGTACCTGGTTACCCTAGAGTTGGATGGATTCGAAAAACAGCAGGCACAAGTAAACTTCAGCCTGGATGGATGGTATATCGGTAATGTCCTTTTTGGTGGACTGATCGGAATCCTGATCGTTGATCCGGCAACTGGCGCTATGTGGAAACTTAAAACCGAATTTATTGATATTACACTTCATGAATCAGCGATTGCAGAACATTTATCGCAAACTGAAACAGACGAATGGTACCCTGAAATAATGGTATACGATATTAAAAATATTCCCGAATCCTGGAAGCCAAACATAATTCCTATTTCTAATCAGACCCGATGAAGTGAATGAAAAGAGGCCTTCCGGATGCAAAGGAATACCCTGCTGGTTTCCCTGATCCTTTCTCCGGTGGGCCTCACCCCTTAAACGATTAAGAAAGAGGACTACTAAAAACTAACATAAACCATAAACTAAAAATTAAACAATGAAAAAAACCAAAAACCAATGCTCGCTGCTGCTACTCCTTATGATGTTTGCAGCAGCACCATCCTTTGCACAGGATGATTACGAACTCAAGTACGACAACTCAGGTAACCGAACGGAGTTTAACATTGTCACTCTCAAATCATCGGATGTTATCCCGGATTCGATGCTTCCTGATCCGGCACCCATACCGGATACTGCAATCTATTTGGAAGATATGGGTGATCCGGGGATCCGTATTTTCCCCAACCCCACGCTAGGAAGGCTTACTGTCGAGATCAGCGGTGAAGAATCACTCGAAAACGCACGGATACTGGTTTACAACAATAGCGGTATTCGGGTATTTACACTTAATGACCTGAATAGGATCAACGCCATCGATCTGTCGCAGCAGCCTACAGGTATTTACTACATGAAAATTTACACCAACCAGGACAAAAAAAGCGATTGGAAAATCATAAAACAATAATCTATTAACAGGTAAGTAAAGACGCACAGCCTGCCTCGCCATAGCTGGGGCCGTACGTCTCAACACAACTCTAAAATAAACAAATCAAAAACCTTATAAAAATGAATAAATTAAATCTTACCAACAAAACCAGCATTGCAATCATCATTGCATTAACATTATTTAGCACAAACATTTATGCACAGATCATCAACCCCAATGGTATTGGATTGCCAGCATGCACAAGTTGTAGCGGCACAACCGTTTCGTCCACAAAGGTAGCTTCCACGCTCGGTATTGGTAATGAAGCCAGCGACACGGCAGCCTTTGCCTCGGGCTATTATTCCGAGGCCACCGGCCATACCTCAACAGCCCTGGGATATTACAGCATTGCCTCCGGCGATTATGCTACAGCAATAGGTAATTATGCTGAAGCTACCTATAACAATTCCTTTGCATTTGGCAAATACGTAAAAACATCTGCCATTAATACATTTGCATTTGGTTTTGGTGAAGCAAGCCAGAGTTTGAATAACAACGTTTCCAATTCGATTATGTTTGGGGTGGGAAGTTCTACTCCGGCACTCACCATTCGAAGATACACCGGAGCAGGCAGAGTAGGTATTGGTACCACCAACCCACAGGCCGATCTGGATGTAAATGGCACCATAAAAACCACTGGCTTTACCTTCGAAGATGGCAATGAAGGCAGTGGAAAAGTTTTGAGTTCAAATGCGTCAGGAGACGCAAGCTGGGCAGATCCCAAAACACTGGGTATTTGGTCGCTGAATGATGATAACGCCTGGTTCAGCACCGGAAATGTGGGTATTGGAACAAGCACACCTTCCGAAAAACTTGATGTTGTAGGAAACATTGGAATGACAGGTAATATTTTGGGCCGTGAAAACGGGGCCACGGGGGATCTTAGTATTTATGCCAATACCTCCACAAGCAATGGGGCTGGCATTAAACTTTATGGCAACAGCAACACTAGCACCCCCGGACAAATTAAAATTATTGCAGGCGGAGTGGATGGTGATATTGAGTTTAGTACCAATGGTAGCCAAAGAATGAAAATCCTCGACAACGGAAACGTGGGTATCGGTACTGCCTCACCGGGTTCAGCACTTGAAATAAACGGCACCACCAAAACCACCAACTTCACGATGAGTGACGGGGCCGATAATGGACACCTGCTGCAATCCGATGGCGATGGTGTTGCCTCCTGGGTTGACCCCACCACCCTCGACCTGTGTGAATGGAGCAAATCAGGAGACATCCTTTACGTGGATGGAAGCACCTACGACCAAGTTGGGCTTTTCAACAGTACTCCTGTGGCCGATTTCCAGATTGGGCCGGATTGGACATTCACCGACTTTGGAGAGGCAACCAACAAAATTATTGGTTCAAATTACAAAAATGATGGTGGGGCTAAAAGGATCGGCCTTGGCTATGCTTCTTCAATAAAGTTCGATACCATCGGCTCACTCGTATTCAACACTGCAGGATATGGCTCTCAAAATACTCCAATCACCTGGAACAGCATGGCTTTTACATACCAGGGAAACCTGGGTGTTGGCACCACAAATCCTACTTCGAAACTGCACCTGAACGGTAGTAGCGACATTGATGCCCATATGCATACATCAGGCCCAAACAGCAGCCTTTATTGGGTCAGCAACCAATACCGGAGTTATGGTTTCGGTGTGGATGCCAGTGGAAATGGCCGCATTTATCATGATAAAAATCAGGAAGAAGCAATCATGACATTTTTTGAAAATGATAAGGTGCTAATAGGTGATTACAATGCCTGCCTGGGAAATCACAAATTGTATGTTAACGGAAGTATCATCACAACTGAAGTAAAAATTGCTGTGGTTGGCAGCTGGGCCGACTATGTATTCCAACCTGATTACAAGCTCCCCTCCCTCACCGAAGTAGAAACATTCATCAATGAAAACGGCCACCTGCCAGGTGTTCCTTCCCAAGAGGAAGTGAAAGAAAACGGCATTAAGCTGGCCGAAACCGATGCCACCCTCCTTAAAAAAATTGAAGAGCTCACACTCTACATCCTGCAACAGGAAAAAAAGATCAATCAACTGGAAGAGAGGTTTGAGATGATGGAGGAAAAATAAAGATGGACAAGATATTTAGTGTCATTTGCGCTTCGCGCGTCATTAGGCTAAGCCGTCATTTGTTGTCATAATATTTATTACCAACCAATGACGCACGAAGGTCAAATGACCATCAAGTATCAATAAAAAATACAACAAAATGAAAAAACTAATATTCCTATTTATCATATTTCTCGTAACGGCGCATGGCTTTGCCCAGACCTCATATTACGAGCTCGACGACGACCACAATGGCTCGGGGCATGTTTACACTGCCCGCGACTCTGTACTTTTAAAAGCCGGATTTGAATATGCTGCTCCTACCGGTTTTACCTTTACAGGCGAGATTGACGAATCCCAGATCATGGACGAATCCTACCTGGAAAACCCCATTGATCCCGATTCCTGTAGCCTCAACACCAACTACGCCGTGGGGGCCATCAATGGCAGCCTTAATGTTACACCAACGGGTGCTGCTACCTACACCATTCCCATCGCGGTGCCACCGGGCACTGCCGGTATGCAGCCCCAGCTCTCGGTGGGCTACAACAGCCAGGGCGGCAACGGCCTTATTGGCATGGGCTGGAACCTGCAAGGCCTCTCCATGATTACCCGCACCGGCACCACACTTTACCACGATGGTTATATTGATGGTGTGGACTTCGATAGCAACGACCAGTACACCTGGAACGGCCAGAGACTCATCTACCTGGAACCTATACCAAATACCACCGATACCCTGTACGCCACCGAAAGCGAAAGCTTTGCCCGCATTGTGGCCCACGACTCGATAGCTGGTGGGCCTGTTAGGTGGACCGTATGGACAAAAGACGGTACACGCCTCTCGTATGGCGCCACCAAGGATGCCCAGCACAAAATACCCTACGACAGCTGTGTGATCCGATGGATGCTTGATACCATTATGGACTGCAGGGGCAACTACATGGTGTATAAATATTATGACGACTACGGCCAGGGCGACTGGCATATCGAAAACATTAGATATACCGGCAACGAATCGTCCAACCCCGAGCTTACACCCTATAATACCGTTAAGTTTTACTACAGCGAGCGCAACGATAGCACCATTGCCTACGTGGGCGGTGCACAGCAAAAACAAACGCTGCTGCTGCGTAAAATACGCACCTTTGCCCAGGGTGACTTTGCTCATGAATACCGCTTTCGCTATTACGACAATGGCTTTACCTCACACCTCAACGAAATAACCGAAGTAAGCCATACCGGCGAAAGGCTGAACTCCACTGTTGTTGGGTGGGGAGAAAGCCAGCCTTTCTATAATGATAATGTAACAGGTGTGTATTACAATATGGAAGTTACAAGTTCAGATTCATACTCACAGCAACAGTTTGTACCTGGCGACTATAATGGCGATGGCATTGAAGACTTGCTTATTGTTTACAAAGATGATAACGTTTCAAATAAATATTACCTTAAGTGGTATGATTTCTCAACCACTACTATGCATAATCTAGAGTGTATTTCAAATAGTGGATGTCTTGGACTAAGTTTCTCAAAAGCAGATTTCAATGGTGATGGTTTCGATGATCTTCTAAGGGTATGGTACCAGGACGATTCTCCTGACTGGAAAGGAGTTGATCTGTATATAAATGATGCTAGTGGAGATGCAAACCCATTTGACTGGAAACAAAATAATGGTGCCATTCAAAACATATCTGTTGATGATTCACCACGATTCTACACTGTGGATCTGGATGGAAATGGTAAAAGTGAGGTGTTGAAGTTTTATTATGATCGAACTAACACTCAAAAATATATAGCTGAACTTTTTGAAATTACAGGGTTTTCAAGTCCATTTAGCGCTTCTTTGCTTGATACCCTGCAATTTGACAACACCAATTTATTTGCCCCTTTCGAAATACTGGATTTTAATGGAAATGGTAAAGCTGAAATTACCCATGTGAAAAATGTTTCTGTAGATGAACAGTTTAAGTCATTTGAATACAACACCGATACTGAAGAATTTGAAACTGTATATGATTGTGGTTTTCCAACTGAATCACACAAGAGATATTATTCTGACTTTAACGGCGATGGCAAAACAGATGTGTTGACTTATGAGGGTGCTGCAAAATGGGAGCTTCATTTTTCTACCGGTAATGGCTGGGAGGAAATGGATTGCCCGGTTTATGATAATTATAACCCTAACGAAACTTATAACAACATTTTTACTGCCGATGTAAATGGGGATGGCAAAGGGGATATTGTTATGATCTATCCCTTACAATCGTTTTATGACCAAATTAAAGTTCATTTTTGTCAGGGCCAAACCTTTATATCCAAGGATACCATAATAAGTAAAGACTACATCGAACTACATGACAACATCACCTGCTATGGAGATTTTAATGGCGATGGTGGAAACGAGTTTTTATTTGATCCATGGGATTTATCGACAAATGATTACTTTATCAAGTTATCATTTTATGCAAATGACGAATCACGGCTGGTAACACAAATTAACGATGGCTTTAACCGGAAAACTGAAATCGATTACCAGCGGCTTATTTGTGACGGTACGTTTTATCAGCGGGGTACAATATTGCCGGCATACCCACTTTGTGAAATTGCCGGCCCCATCCAGGCGGTGAAATGGGTGAAATCCGACCAGGGCGATCTCGCACAAAATATGCAAACAACCAACTATACCTACAAATCCCTGAAATTGCATAAACAGGGAAAAGGGATGATGGGCATGACAGAGTTTACATCCGTAAATTCAGATATTGGCATGAAAACCGTTTCTACCTTTGATTTGAATGCTACCTGGTTTATTCCTTACCTAAGCCAGCAAAAAACGTATATAGGTGATAACCTTATGCATAGCCAGACAACAGATTATACCTATGTAACATCGCAGGTAGGTGGAGCAAGTTCAAAGCGGTTCCTCAGTTTACCTCAAACAGTGGTAAAAACCGATGTACTATGGAATAACTCCCATACGAGTAGTTACAATACCTACGATAATTTTGGAAATGTAACAGAATTGGTGGTAACTACAAAAAACAATGGTACAACGGAAGGCACAACAACCACTACTTCTAACTATATGGGCGCATCCGGCAATGGATCACAATGCGATTATCTGCCGGATTTGTTTACAGTTGCTCAATCAAGGCCTGGTGAAACTACGATTACCAATAGCACGAATAACGATTACTCAAATGGCTTACTAAGTACACGCACCCTGTTTTCAAATCATTTGGGTGAACAAGTGTACGAAACATACGGTCGTGATGACTTTGGAAATGTAACCAGTTTACTCCTGCTTGGTTCAAGTGTTACCTCAAGAACAAGCACCACCACCTACGACAGCCGTGGCCGCTTCCCCATCACCCAAACCAACCCCCTGCTCTGGTCAGAATCCTTTGAGTACGACCACCGCACCGGGCAGGTGTTAAAGGCCACCGATGTAAACGGGCACATTACCCACTACAAATACGATGGCTTTGGCCGGGCACGGTTGACCGAATACCCCGACGGCATCAACCTGATAGAAAATGTAAAGTGGTACACTGGCCAGGATGTAAGCAATGCACGCTACTACAACGAGGCCCAGGCCACCGGCTCACCACCTGTTAAGGCCTGGTACGACCGTGTGGGACGGGAACTAAAAACACAAAGCTCCGATTTTGCCGGCAATTATGTATACACCCTTAACGAGTACGACAGCAAAGGCCGTAAATATAAAGTGTACAAACCCTACGCTACGAGCACAGGCATGCACACCCAGTTCGCTTACGATAACCTGGGTCGATTGTACCAAACCACCCTGCCCACAGGTGTAAAACTCCGTACCGATTACAGCCATATCGACGATAATGAAATTACTTCCTTCAAAGAACATAATTATACTACCTGGGATGACGTTACTAAAACCATGAATGCTTTTGGCGAACCAGTAACCATTGATGAAGAAGCAGGCGGTACTATTGCCTACACCTACACCAGTGCCGGACAGCCCAAAAGCATTACTTCCAATGGCAGCACCATCAACATTACTTACGATACACATGGAAACCGCCATACATTAAACGACCCCGATGCCACACCTGCCGCTTCTGGCGGGGATAATCTGATCACCACGGAATACAATGCCTTTGATGAACTGATAGAACAAACCGATGGCCGTGGCAAGACCTACACCATGTCTTATGATGATCTGAGTCGTATTAAAACCCGCACCGGCACCGAAACCAACACCTGGACTTACAGCACCACAGCCGGGGATCTTGGCGAGTTGAGTTCGGTAAGCTGCAACAACAACACCTCCCAAAGCTTTACTTATGATGTGCTGGGGCGCCTTACCTCTCAAACCGAAAATATCCTGGGCGAAAGCTTCACGCAATACTACACCTACGATGAGTTGGGCCGTTTGCAATCCCAAAGCTGGAACAGCGGCTTTGGCATTAAGCATAAATACAACAGCTATGACTACCTGGACAAAGTACAAACTGCCAGCGATGAAACGATTTGGGATGCTGAAAGCTACAACACCCGTGGACAAATAACCAGCTATAAACTTGGTGCAAACTACCGCACTACCAGGGATTGGGACACCTATGGCTTCCCTGAAGAAATAGTTACTACAAAGATAAGCCCCGCAGAAACCCTAACAGACCAGGAATATGTTTTCGACCCGGTAAAAGGGAACCTGACCCAACGCAAAGAATGGAAGTATTATGCATTTGAAAGTTTTACATACGACGACTTGCACCGCCTCACAAGCGAGACAGTATCAACCAATACACGATCAACATCATTCACGGGGAATGGCAACATCACCAACCGTTCCGACATTGGTGACTACGACTACGATAATGACCTGAGTGCCGGCCCACACGCTGTAACAGATTTAACCAATACTACCGGGAATTTACTACCAACAACCAACCAGCGTGTAGATTACACCGACTTTAACAAAGCCTCCCACATCAGCCAGGGCAGCAAAGACTACTTTATAACCTACGGCCACGACCGCCTGCGCCGCAAAACCACCCTGCTTGATGGAGCTACAGATGATGTATTATTAAGCAAGTACTACGTATTTGGTGATTACGAAAAAGAAACCGATGCCAATGGAACCCGCCACCTGCACTACATCTCCGGTGGAGATGGCTTGGCTGCCATTTACATCAAATACAGCAGCGGTGAGGATTCTCTTTATTATGTAATGAAAGACCACCTAGGCAGCCTCGTGGGTTTAATAAACAGCGAAAGCGGAAAAGTTTACCGGCAATCATTTGATGCCTGGGGGCGCAACCGAAACCCGGAGGACTGGACCTATACAGATATCCCGGATGATTTCCCAATAATGCGCGGCTACACCGGCCATGAAAGTCTAAAGTGGTTTGGCTTGATAAACATGAATGGGCGGATGTATGATGCCGGATTGTGTAGATTTCTAAGCCCTGATCCCTATGTTCAAATGCCTGACTACACGCAGAATTTTAATAGGTATAGTTATGCGTTAAATAATCCGTTGATTTATACTGACCCGAGTGGGGAGTTTTTTCTGGGCACACTTTTAACAGGAGGAATTGAATTTATTAAAGCTACTGGGCAATCAATTTGGGATTTTGGAGAAACGATTTTTGTTGATGGAGGTTTAGAATTTTGGCATGGAGGTTCTGGTGAGGCATGGGCAGATTATGCAGATGAATTTAACAATAGCTGGGCAAAATTTGATCCCTCTAATCCAGGAACACGGTTTAACAATGCATGGAAAATTGATGTTGGTGGGTTTAAAACAGATCCAAATCGCACTACTGCTGGCAGAGGACTACAACTGTTATCAAGATGGACGTGGGAACTTCCCCAAACAATGTTAGGTAAAGGGTTTTCTCATTCAAGTAACATTTTTGGTGCTGTTGATAGAGTAGATTATTTTGGTGGAGCTACCTTTGTAACAAGAACAAATCAAGATAGCAGATGGGGAGTAAGTCTTGGAAATTATATCAATTTAAGTATTAGAGATGATATTGTTGGTAACTTTGAGGATAGAGTGATTAATGATCCATTATTTATGCATGAATATGGTCACACATTTGACAGCCAAAGATTTGGAATGTCATATTTGTTGGCAATTGGTATCCCAAGTTTAATTAGTGCTAGTAGTGCCTCACACGTTGATGGAGAACCATATGGTGTTACAACACATGATTTTAGATGGTATGAAATGCGAGCCAACCGAAATGCAGCAACCTATTTTAGTAAATATTATGGAGTTGATTGGTCTATTTATGAAACGATGTACCCACGTAGAAAACGCTAAAAAAGAATTAAATAATGAAACAAATGATAAAAACAATGGTATTTTTAATGCTTATTTCAAGTCTTTATAAATGTGAAAAGACTGTGGAAGAAAAGTATGCAGTTTATTTGGAGAATAATGCAAGTTATTCAATTGGTTGTTATTTTGGTTTAGGAGGTGATTTTGGGACATTATTTCCTGACACTACATTACCTGCTACCAATCAGTATCTTATCACAGAGATTAAATCTGGGAGTCGGTATATTTATGATAGTGGGATTGAATGGGAGGAAATATATTCAAAACTTCCTCAAGATACTATGTCTGTTTTTATTTTCCATACTGATACTTTGACCAAATATACTTGGGGGGAAGTAAGAGAAGGTTATAGGGTTTTAAAACGATACGATTTAAGTTTGCAGGATTTAGAGAGAATGAATTGGACGGTGGAATATCCATAATAACAAGGCCTGACAAATGTTTAGTGTTGATAAAGAAATAGAATACGCCACCAACGGCAACATCACCAACCGCTCCGACTTTACCTCGCCGGCAGGCGGGATTGGGGATTACAATTACGGTAATTACGGGCCCCATGCAGTTTCGGGTTTGGAAGAAACAACCGGCAACCTCTTACCATCCAACAACCAGCGCATTGACTACACCGATTTCAACAAAGTATCCCACATTAGCCAGGGGAATTATGGCTATTACATAACTTATGGACAGGACCGCTTGCGGCGTATGACCGTGTTAAGAAACGATATCACCGAAGATGCACTTCTTACAAAGTATTATGCATTTGGAGACTATGAGAGAGAAACCGATGCCAACGGAACCAGGCATTTACATTACATCTCCGGCGGGGATGGTCTTGCTGCTATTTTTATAAAGCATGATAATGGTGCCGATTCACTTTACTATGTGATGAAAGACCATCTGGGCAGCCTGGTAGGTTTAATAAACAGCGAAAGTGGCCATGTGTACCGGCAATCATTTGATGCATGGGGCAGAAACCGTAATCCTGAAGATTGGAGCTACACCAACATTCCCGATGACTTCCCAATTGCCCGCGGCTACACAGGCCACGAACACCTTAAATGGTTTGGGCTGATAAACATGAATGGGCGGATGTATGATGCCGGATTGTGTAGATTTCTAAGCCCTGATCCCTATGTTCAAATGCCTGACTACACGCAGAATTTTAATAGGTATAGTTATGCGTTAAATAATCCGTTGATTTATACTGACCCGAGTGGGGAGTTTCTTACTTGGAGCATTGGCAATGGAGGATTTAGAATTGGGTTTAACCTTACACCAATAGGAATACCATTAGGAGCAGGAATAAATTTTGGATGGGGTGATGGTGCTTCTTTAGGAGGATACGGAGAAGTTGGATATCGCGTGGGAGGTACTGGATTTGGTTCTGGTATTACGGTAAGTCAAAGTTTAGATTATAGTTTTAAGCATACTGGTTGGAGTACCACCACATCAGAAGGAGTTTATGCCTCGTTTGGGCCATTCAATGCAGGAGTAAATTTTTCACAAACCTATGATATGTCAAGTAATCAATGGAGCAATAGCTGGGGTGCAAGTGCTGGGGTTGGAATTGGAACAGATGCAGCTGGCATTGGACTTAATGTTGGTTATGGTTCATCTGGTTGGACTTATGGCATAGGTGGTTATTATAATTCAAAAGCATGGGATGATAATCCAGTGTATGCCCCAGAAGAGTGGAATGATAATGGTGAAATTCAAAAGACTAATAATTGTTACAGTTATGCCCTTGATGAAAGAGAAAATGGAAACTATTGGGGATTGCAGCCTGGAGATGAAGGAGAGCAACCTTTAACGAGTACAGCTGATGTAAATCTGGATTATGTTACGAATGGAGCAATAAGTGATGGTAGGATTAAGAAACCTACATTTATCAACAAGTTAGGTTTTGGTAAAAGAGGTTATTATTCTGTTTATTTAGTTGTAGACGAAGGGGTTGATTACCATTGGTATCGTCAAGATAAAGGAGGACGGTGGTCTCATAAACCAGGAATTACACCTGTTGTAAATGTAGATGCATCAAGTAGGTTCATAACAAATCCGGCTAGAGCTAATCATAATTATGGAAGGGTGAATTACAATAACGGAGGAATTTTACTATGGGTAAAAAGAAGATAATTTTCAGGTATTTATTTTTTTCAATATTAATATTATCAAATATGAACACCTATTCTCAAGAATCGTTCACTAAGAAATTATTATGGGCAAGTCAGGATTCTATTGAAACTTTAATTTTTAATGATACGAATCAAATAGTAGATTGGGGAAAGAATCAACTTCCTTTTTCAACTGTATTTTCGCAAGATATATTAGCAAATAACACAAATGTTTTCGTTCTAATGATTTCAGGATGCTCTGGGTTTCCTTGTTGGAATATCTATATTTTCAGAGAAATAGAAAGAACTTGGCATTTGACTACAAAGACGAATGCGAGATTAAAAGAGCAAATAAAGATAGTTGCAGACAATTGTCAAAAGAAAATACTATTTAATACAAAATCAGGTCAGATTGGTGAATTATCTTTTGGTGTATTGGATTAAGAGAGATGACCTGCACCTATCGCCAGGAAATCAAACAAAACCGTCCCAATAATGGGATTTGGCATAGTGAGGTTTATTGTTGTAATCTTCAATGGCAAATGTTCGTAGAAACTGAACCGTTTGCTGAAAGCCCGGCAAATCCCGCGTGAACAAATAGCTATACTTCATTTGCTTGTTCACCGCTTCAACCATGCTGTTCGAAAAAACAATGTCCTTTTGTGCAATAAGTTTGTTAATGTGTACGTGTGGCTGGCCAAGGTAGGTGTTAAGGAATCCTTTATTTTCGGAGCCACCATCTACAATCAGATCAACAACCGGTTTTAGCTGCTCAAGGCGGTATTTTTCATACACCTCGCTCATCAAATCAAAAGTAATAGCCGAGGAATATTGCAATGAAGCCCTCCAGCCAAGAATAAAGCGAGAGAAATTATCTACCAGGAAATACAAAAACACTTTGGTGTTGTCCAGGGTTTTAAATATTGTTACATCCATGTGCAATGTTTGTCCGGCTTTAGTGGCTTTAATCCCAATACGCTTGAGTTTCCACTTGTGGTTTGGCTTGCTCCTTTTCAAACCCAGTAGCCGGGCATATTTGTAGAATGAAGTTAACGACATAATTGCTGCACGCTCACGGATCATTTTGTAATACACTGAGGCCAACGGCCAGTGCAAAATATCAGGAAGTTTCAGGAAATCCTTAACATGTTCAATCTCAGCTACTGTAATTTGTTGTGGAAATTGTTTGTTGCACACCAGAGCATTCTTCCTGGTGCATTGCAGCATTCGTTTCCAGGAATAAAACTGCTGAACGGATATGCCGAGCAAGCTTGTTGCATGGCGGATCCCAACACACTGCTTTACTCTGTCAATCGTCCCAACGATTTGCTTTCTTGAATCCCTAAAAATCCTGGTTTTGTTTTTTGCCTGGTCGAAAAGTTGTTGAAGTGTATTGTTGACCCTGAACACAGCACGGATTACTGCAAAGAGTTTTTTTGAATCAACAATTGTTTTTATAATTTCAATCTTCTCCTCCGAAAAAATTACTTTGTCTGTCCCGAAAAGTTTATTGAAGTCCCTTTTCTTCCAGTTATGAAGTGTGCTTTTGGGAATTTGGTCTACGATTTCAGCATCAAGCATGCTCAGTTGATATTGAATACTTATGTCCGTGTGGTAGGATCGTTTCATGAAGTAAAAGTATTCCTAAAAAAAGAGGTAAACCCTAAAAGTTAAAAGGATCGTGAGTAGTTATTGTAGTTTGTGGAACAAAATAAAAGGAGAACTGTGAGGTACCAAAGATTGGAATGGTCAAAAAAGTGAATTATTTTTACAAATAGCTAATTGTAATGAGCAGAAAATATCGTCCCCTAAACCGTCCCCCAATAAAAAACCCGCTGTCAATTAGTTATTAAACAACGGGTTATAATTTACTTGGTAGCCCCACCAGGACTCGAACCTGGATCTGAAGTTTAGGAAACTTCCATTCTATCCCTTGAACTATGGGGCCTGCTTTAATAGTAAATCGGATTTTGGCCATTGCCATGAAATCCAAATCGGCTGCAAAAGTCCTACTTTATTAGCTAATGACAAAATTAATCCATAACTTTTTATGTTTTTGCCTGATAACCAGACATTGTAATAATTATTGAACTGATTTGTTTTATAATCTCAATCGCAACTTTGGCCAAAATAATAAGTTTGCAACGCATCGCCTATTGGCTAAAACAAATATTGAGGCCTGGTTTTGAGAAAAGAAAGTAAAAGCAAGTGCTAAAATAATTGTAGTATTTTTGTACGGGCGCAAAACTATAAGCACAAACCCTCCCGGGTAAAATTTTTAAACATGGATATCAAATATTTTCCCAACATATTGATTGTTGATGATAACGAAGATAATCTCTTGACCCTAAAGAGTACCCTTCGCAACATCCATGCGCAAATTGTTATGGCGCAAAGTGGGAAAGAAGCTGTATTGCATACCAAACAAAAGGATTTTGCAGTAATAATCCTTGATGTGCAAATGCCCGAAATGGATGGTTATGAAGCTGCAACACTCATACGGCAGGGCAGCAGAAACCAGCATAGCCCCATTATTTTTTTAACAGCTGTTTACTTTGATACCACAAACCTCATCAAAGGTTACCAAACCGGTGCAGTAGATTATATTACAAAACCGTTTAACCACGAAATTCTTATCAGCAAAGTCAATATTTTTCTTGAGTTGGACCAAGCAAAGAACGACCTGATTAAATCTAAAACCAATTTCGAGAATGTAGTGCAGGATCAAACTGATATGATCTGCCGGACCGACACTTCATTTTATCCAAATTTTATCAACCGGGCTTTTTTGCTGGCATTTTCCACTACTTTTGAAAAGATCAAAGCAAAACCGGTCCTTGATGCAATTATTCAGCGTGACAGGGATAAGATCAGCAGGGCCCTCATGTTATTGTCCCCATCAAATCCAATTATTAAATTAAAACACTCATTAACTATTTCAAATGGACGGGAGCTTAAAGTAAGAACTGTGTTCAGGGCACTTTACGATAATAACTTAATTCATACAGGCTATCAACTGGTAATTCAAGACATAACCAGCGAGGTTCAGTCGCTCGAAGAACTTGTACTCACAAAAAAAACATTGGAAGAATCGTGCAAATCAAAAGCCCTTATACTTGCAAACCTGAACCATGACCTGAGAACTCCACTTAATTCCATTATTGGTATGTCAGAAGTTTTACTGGACTCATCATTAACTAACAATCAGCAGGATGATGCACGGGTTATACACAAATCGGCTAATAATTTACTCACGCTATTGAACGTTTTTGCAGATTTTACAAAAACAGAAGCTGGTGAAATAAAATCAACAAATTATTGGTTCGACCTTAAAACCGATCTTTCTTCAATAACATTAACTTCGGTACCCGGTCAAAAAGATTTGGGACAAAAAGTGTTCCTGAATTTCACACCCAACGTTCCATCAAAAATTAATAGCGATCCACAAGGCCTTGGCAAGATTTTAAGCTACCTGGCACATATCCTGGCCACCCTCGTAAACAACGAAAACATTAAGATAAATACAGACTCAAAAAACATAGACAATAATAACATCCTTCTGGAATTTGTCATCGAAAGCGAGATGGCTGTACCAGATGAACTTTCCAAAAATATTATTGCGTTTCTTGAGCATGGCGATCCGGAAATTTCGCATAAAAACGGAAAACTTGCACTTGAACTTGCGGTTTCAAAAAACCTGTGTAAATTGATGGGAGGATCAATCTCATTCGAACAAAATGAACTACAAGCCGCTGTTTTCAAATTCAGCCTTTCGGCAGAAACAGAGGGCACGAGTAGTTCAAATTCAGTTTCGATACTTGTGGTCGAAGACAATTTACTTAATCAGAAGGTTGTTGGTACTACGCTGAAAAAACGAGGATACAGCTATAATTTGGCTGGTGATGGCAGAACAGCTCTTGACAAATTTAAACAAACCCGCTTTGATTTTATTTTGATGGACATCCAAATGCCGGTGATGGATGGATACGAAACAACCCGGCAAATTCGCAATTTCGAAAAAGAAAACCCTTCAGGATCATCCGCCAAAATCTATGCCCTGACTGCAAACGCCACCAGCGAAGATCAGAAAAAATGCCTGGCAGTCGGAATGGATGGTTTTTTTGCTAAACCATTTAATTTTATTGAGTTGGAAAAAGTAATCCTCCAAATAGCCGAT
>CAZBDF010000051.1:0-281 GCA_964490385.1 uncultured Lentimicrobiaceae bacterium
TCACCTTGCCAAAACCAGTTAATACTTCAATTTTATTTTTCTTGAAAAGATAATTTACGCCATTGCTCATTCCAGACGCAACATCGCGGCTGCGCTTAACCATGGCGTCAAAATCAGCTTCTGCTTCACCTGTCATTTTAATGCCATAATCGCCGGCATGCTTCATATAATTAAATACTTGTGCACTCTTCAGCAAAGCTTTGGTAGGAATACATCCCCAGTTGAGGCAAACGCCACCAACATTTTCTTTTTCAACAACTGCTACTTTCATTCCCAATTGT
>CAZBDF010000051.1:291-15889 GCA_964490385.1 uncultured Lentimicrobiaceae bacterium
TGGCTGCTACATATCCGCCGGGACCGCTTCCTAAAACTATTAAATCGTAACTCATATCGCTTGACTTTAAATTTTTGCAAAAGTATGAAAAATCAATGCGCTCTAAATTGGGGAAAGAAAGTGTGGCGTTAAATTTTGTTAAGCCGGGGGTGGGAAGGTTTAGGGTATATGTAAAAGGGTATAAGGATAGGGGGGGCGGTGTTAACTTATGTTCATAGTTCGAGATTCAAGGATTCAATGATTCAGGGATTCAAGATTCAAAGATTCAAGGATTCAAAGATTCAAGGATTCAAAGATTCAAAGATTCAAAGATTTAAAGATTCAAAGATTCAAGGATTCAAAGATTCAGGGATGCTCATAGTTGGATGTCTGTCCACAAAACGCCAAACGCCAAACTGGAGCTGTCAGACAGTTTTTTACCCTTTACACGTTTCTGCGAAGTTGCCCAATATTGTGGCTGTCTCATAGGAAACTGATAACTGTCTGACAGCTTCGCTGGCACGCCAAACGCTTCTCTCTATTTACACTCCTTTTAAATTAATTTGCTAATCCCTTTATTCTTAAAATGATAAGTTAAGCACAAGCGTAGATTTTATGAAAATACCATCTAAATGCTTAATATTGTAGGTCTTAAACGATTTGAACTAACAAACATCAATAGACATGACAAAGCAAATTATTTTCATTATCGTTCTGTTGCTCACTTCAGGCATATTCGGATATACGATTTCGAAGTATGTGGCTCTTTTTAAATTAACAAAGCCTTTTCCTATTGGTGATTTCCCAAAGCGCTTTGGGATAATGATGAAAGTGGCTATCGGGCAAACCAAAATTTTCAGGTTGCCGCTTGTGGGATTTGCACATGCACTGGTTTTCTGGGGTTTTTGTATAGTGGCTTTTGGTAGCCTCGAAATGATTGTGGATGGGATATTTGGGCTGGAAAGATCTTTTTCCATCCTGGGTGGATTTTACGATTTTATGATGGCTATTGGCGATGTGTTTGCGTTGGTGGTAGCCATTTGCATCATCGCTTTTCTCGCCCGTCGCCTGGTAATGCATATCAAAAGATTCAAGGGCATCGAGATGAAAAAGATTTCGAAGATTGATGCCATCCTTGCATTGCTTGCGATTCTTTACCTGATGGTTTCCCTGACGGGCATGAATATGTTTTACTTTTTCACCCATCCTGATAGTTATGTAGGTTCATATCCGGTTAGCATTTATTTGGTCAGAAATTTCGTTCCGGTGCATGCCGTAAGTTTTGACACCGCTCATTATCTTACTGAGTTTTTTTGGTGGTCGCATATTGTGTTGATTTTTATTTTTGCCAATGCCCTGCCTTATTCCAAGCATTTCCACGTGTTTATGTCGATACCTAATGTTTTCCTCGGTCGTTTGGAGCCGCTCGGTAAATTGGATAATATGGAAAGCGTGACCAAAGAAGTGAAACTGATGATGGATCCCGATGCTGCATTTGCCACTCCTGCTGAAGGCGAGGAAGAAACCATGGAACGTTTCGGTGTTAAGGATATCGAAGATATTACCTGGAAGAATTACCTCGATTCACTTTCTTGTACTGAGTGTGGCCGCTGTACTTCAGTTTGTCCAGCAAATATCACTGGTAAGCTACTTTCTCCACGTAAAGTTATGATGGATACGCGGGCACGGATGAAGGAGTTTGGGCCTCAGCTTGTGAAAGAAGGCAAGGATTTTTCGGATGGAAAAGCTTTGGTTAGGGATTTCATTAGCGAGGAGGAGTTGTGGGCATGTACTACCTGTAATGCTTGCGCTGAGGAATGTCCGATTGATATGAACCATCCGAGCCTGATTGTGGATATGCGCCGTTACCTGTTTATGGAAGAGTCAGCAGCACCAGCTGAGTTAAATAATATGTTTACCAATGTTGAAAACAATGGCGCTCCGTGGCAATATCCTCCCGAAGACCGAATGAAATGGGCTGAAGAAGTTGAGCTGGAAGTTCCGATAATGGCCAATGTTTTTACTGAGGACAAGAAGCCGGAATACCTGGTTTGGATTGGATCGGCAGGTGCTTACGATGATCGTTATAAAAAAGTATCACGTGAATTTGTCAAGATCCTAAATCATCTGAACATCAGTTACGCTGTGTTGGGTGTGGAAGAAATTGACACCGGTGATTCTGCCCGCCGGGCAGGTAACGAAATGCTTTACCAGATGCAAACCCTGCAGATTATTGAAACCTTTAAAATGTATGAAGTTGAGAAAATCATCTCCTGCTGCCCCCACGATTACAATACTTTTAAAAACGAATATCCCGACCTTGGTGGAAATTATGAAGTGATGCACCACTCGCAGTTCCTACAAAAGCTTATTGCTGATGGTAAGATAAATATCACTTCTGATATGTTTAAAGATCAAAAAGTTGTGTTCCACGATCCCTGTTACCTTGGTCGTGGCAATGGAGAATATGATGCCCCGCGCGATGTGCTCAAAGCCATTCCGCACAAGCATGGCGAAATGCACCGGCATAAAAGCTTTGCGTTGTGTTGTGGTGCTGGTGGCGGACAAATGTTCAAAGAAGCCGAAAAAGGCGACAAGGAAGTTTTCATCGAACGTATTGAAGATGCCATTGAAGTTGATGCTGATATAGTAGCCACTGCCTGTCCCTTCTGCATGGTGATGATGACCGACGGTATCAAATACAAAAACCGTGAAGACTCCATGAAAAACTACGACATCGCCGAAATGGTGAGTATGGGTATGGGTTTGTAGGGGGAAGTTTGGAGTGCCGAAGCGAAGCTTCGAGTCCCCGATTCTCGAATCCGAGGATTCGGAACATGCACGACCAAAGGTCGGCATTTGGAGTTCTGAGTTTGACCAGGCAAAGGATTTTCTTGATCTAATGAAAAAAAGAAAACATGAAAAAACTGATTTTCTATTTGTTGATAGCTTTAGCTTTTTCGGGCTGTAAACATCGTGTTGTCAGAATTGATTACGATTTAAAAAAGTCGGACTACGGACAATGCTTTATATCCATAAAAAGGGATTTTACCCCAAGCGATTCCATAGCATTTAAAGTAGGTGAAATTCTTTTGGGCGAAACTGGTTTCTCGGTGGCATGTAGCGAAAAGCGGGCAATCAAACTTTTGCAGGATGAAGGATGTGCTTTAGGTGCCGATTTGATAAATATCACCAAAGAAAAAAGGCCAGACGGATGGAGTAGTTGTTATCGATGTACGGCTGAATTTTACAAATTTAAATATTCCAGTATTCAAATTGCTTCTGACCCGACGTATCAAAATAATAATGTGGATCAACGGGTTTCAAAAGACAGAAAAAGGACTGGTGGGTTAATTCTGGGAACTGTTGTTGTAGCTGCAGCAATTGTTCTGCTAATATCAATATTATAGCAAAAGTTAGTGTTGTTAAAACACTAAGACATTTATACGGTGTGGGCGACGGGAAGGTTTAGAATTTACTTTCATGTAAATCCCAAATAGGAAAACACATTTCATAATCATTCCAAATGATACCGTATCGCAAATATGATGCGAATTTTAAATCAATTCAAAAAATTAAAATAACAAAAAACTATGAAAAACTTTTTTCTGACATTAAAAAACCGGCTAAGGTACTATCTGAGAAAGGATACACTTGGAAATTTCCATCCTGCAGGACTACTGTCATTAGACTTAAATTTTTCAGCTGTACAGTCAATTGACCAACATTTTGAAAGAGGATTTGCCTGGGGTGAATACCACCCTGATAAACTTAATACCTACTTTGATAATGATTGTATGGAGTTGGTCAATAATATGCTGCAACTCTATTTTAAACTAAAACCAAAACAGTTCAATGCTATTACAATTCCTTATGGCTACGGAGTAGTTAGAAGTAAAAAGAAATTCAAATACGGATATTTTGAAGCTGAATTAAAACTTCCAGAAACTAAACATACATGGCCTGCATTCTGGCTTACCGGAGTTAATTCATGGCCTCCTGAGATAGACATCCTCGAAGGGTACAGCAATGACACTGCAACATTCCATCGCGGAAGGAAGCTACAAAGTAACATACACTTCGGTACTAAGGAAAATAACAAAGATGCCGGAGCTAAAAATCATTTTCTTCATGACTACAAGGGATTCAATAAATACGGAGTGCTATGGACTAAAGATGAAATATCATTCTACTACAACAGACACCTTGTAAGAACCATTAAAGACAACCTTGAATATTTTAATCAACCTATGGAAGTAATCTTTGGTAATGGCCCCCAAGAAGGCTGTGACTTATTAAGCTCTACAATGGAAGTTAAATCATTAAAGGTATGGTAGATGATATTGCCGAATTTTAACACCCTTTCTAAACCTTCTTAAACTCAAACTTCGGGTAGCCGGTTTCGCCATCGCTGTTGTAGTAACTTAGGAAATGAAATTTGTAAATTGATCCATCAAGGGATTTGATGAAATAAACCTGTTGGGTGCTTACGGTATAAACGCCTTCTTCCAAATTGTAATACTTCCATTCGTGGCCAATAACATCCTGTTGCGAAATAAACTGGTTATTATCCACATCCTCAAGTTCTACATCCAGAAAATCTTTGTCCCCTTCATAAAGATATGCCTGGATGCCGGAAGTATTTAAAAGGACACCCCGCACGAGATAAGGATAAGGCTCGCCCTCGGCAAAGAGCATGGTGGTGTATTGCCCGAACAAAATATCCCAGTCCTGAGTTGGTGGCTCAAAATCGACCATTTTACCGCCGTCAGCAAAAGTAAGCCCTATAAAATTGCGGTCATCCATCTTTGGCAATTGAACGGTGAAATTACTGCTTCCATCCATATTGGCATGGCGAATTGTATAGATGTTATCAGTCAGTGTTTCGAAAACTGTTTTCTTGTATCCCAGATGCAATCCTTGTTGATCCAAGCCCAAATCGATTGCATAAACTTCATTATAGAACAGCGGAGGGTTGATAGAAAAATCGGCCCAATTGCCAATAGCTGTTGAATCGAGGTCACCGTTTGAATTATCAAAAAACATTTCGATACCCGATGGTGAGGTGATTTCTTCAAAATTTTTATTCCCTGAATTTCCGGCATACATAAAGCGGGAAGAGTTCAGCAGAATATGCCAGCCATTATCAGAACTTTCAAATGCGAGGTCGTAGTCGCTGTTGGAAATTGTCTTAACTGTTGTATTGTTACTTAGATCATAATAAACCCTGTTGCCATAATCATAGCCAAGGTTGGCTTGTCCAATTTTTATTCCTTCGGGGATGGGATAGGTTGGAAGCGGGTCATCCTCCTTCACCTTGTCCATGCATGAACTTAGGCTTAGGGTGAATACGAATAGTAAAGTTAGTATGTTTAGTTTTGTGTGATGGTTCATTTAAAATGAGGGATTGTTGTATTGTTGAATTGTTATATTGTTAAATTGTTAAATTGTTGTATTGTTACAATGTTGTATTGTTACAATGTTGTATTGTTACAATGTTGTATTGTTTGTTTTGTTAAGATGCTAAATTGTTGTATTGTTAAACTGTTTTTTGCTGGGTTATTCAGAAGTAACTGAACTATCTACAAATACACCCTCAAATTACAACCCGGTACGGGTTTCGCTCATAATAACTTCTGCCATGTTTAAATTGAAGCACATTGCCAAATTAATTAAAAAAATCTTCTCCATAATCTTCTCCAACAATTTAACAATAGAGCAATTCAACCATAATTCCCTTACTTCGAAATTTTAAATCTTAAGCTTGCAAAAAACGACCTTCCCCACGCAACCGGCATGGCTGCCCCACCACCTCCATGCACGCCACCACTTCCTCCGCTGGTTTTAATGTCGGTTATGTTAAACAGGTTTTTGCCTCCAATGGCAAGATTTAGTTTGTTTTCAAAAAATGCACGATTCAACGATACATCCAGCATGTTATAGCTCGCTTCGGTGTATGGAACAAGTTCGTCGCTCGAATTGATCTGGTTGCGTGTAACCTCACCTGTGTATTTGTAAACCACATTTAAATTAATGCCGGAATTTTGGTTCTGATATTTCATTGTCATCACAATTTCCGGGTAATAATGGAATTTCTCCAAATCGTTCGGCGTCTCAGTGTATTGATTGTATGTGCCAATGTATGCCAAACCAACACCAAAATCGAACATCCCTTTGTGGCGATAGGTCAGGTTCAGTCGTCCACCAAGTGTCCTGAACAAGTTCACATTGCTATAAATCCAAATCTGGGTAGTATCATTGTTTTCGCCAACAACTGTTTTTGGTACCAGGTCTATTTTATCCTTCATGTTGTTGTAAAACACATCCGGCTCAATTTTGAAAGCCACCTTTGTGGTTTCCTTAAAATAGGTCATGCTCAGGTGGTAGCTATTAGATGTTTCTGCTCTCAATGAGTCGGAGCCAAAAATTTTATGGTTCAAATCCACAAAATCCAGGTAAAGTTCTTTGAGGGATGGTGCCCTGAACCCCCTGCCATAGGAAGCCCTCAGAGTAATGCTTTCGCTCGCATCGTATTTTACATTTATCGATGGTGTAAGCGGTGCTTTATACTCGGTATTGTAACTGTATCTCAGGCCCGGCTGGATTGACAGGCTTGAAATAGGCCTCCATTTTACACTGGCAAATACTGCATAATCCTGGATGGAAGCCTCACCTCCTTCAATCTTTTTACCGGTACCCGATTCGAGGTTGACATCGAAACCTGCCTGGTAATTGAACCTCACGGTGTCCATAGAGTAACGGCTAATGGTTCCCCTGAAGGTCCAGTTATCGAAAGCAGTGGTGTCGAAATCTGTCGGTGATTGCGAAAATTCTTCTTCCAATGATGAAAGGTTCTTGATTTTTGTCTCGCGCTCGCGATTGTACCAATTATAAGCCGCCATCACATTAATGTATTGGTTGTTGCCAACAATACCAGTAAGCGACGCATTGGCATCAAAGCGATTGGTGTAATAATATCCATCGCGGGCTGTGTAGTAATACAAACCAAGTGCAGTATCGGCATCAAGTTGCGGACTGCCTTTGTCCAAAACAAACTCATCGAAATATTTTGTAGATAACCTCAGGTTGGTCTGGCCAATCTTCCGCTTGTATTTCAATTCAGTAAAATACTGTTGCTTGGGTTTCCATTCCTGGTAGCGTGAAGTGTCGTATGTCGAAAATCCTTCAAAAAAATTATAGCCACCGGTAAAGATGAGGGTGTTTTTGTTCTTGTGAACTCCAATATTCCCATCCACCTTGTATTGACCTACCGATTCAGCATAAGTGTTTATAGCCACATCCACTGTGTTGTTGACATGGTCGCGGGTAATAATGTTGATAACGCCGGCAAGGGCATTGGTGCCATAGTTTACCGACATGGGGCCTTCAACCATTTCTATGCGTTCAACGTTGGTCAGGCTAATCTGGCTCAGGTCGATATCACCATTCATCCGTCCTATCACCGGAACACCATCAATCAATACCTTTACATTTTCACCACCAATACCCTGTAATTTCATTTTGCTGCCTAAAGCGGCATCATGCGAAATTTTAATGTTCAGTTGCGTGGAAAGCATCTCCTCGAGATTTAACGCATTTTGCGATTGTATCTGCATGGCATCAATCACTTTTACTTTGTAAATGGATTTGTCGGAACGCTCGGGTGTGTATTGGCCGGTTATTACCACCTCTTCCATATTCAGTATTGCAGGTTCGAGCTGATAGGTTGGTGATTCCCCCGCTTGAATAGTGTCGATGTAAACGTGATATCCAACAAAGGAAATGGCTACGGTAGAAGCAGTTTCCACAAGATTATCTGCCATTCCCTGGTCATCAGAAATTTTGTGTAAAACCGTTTTACCATCCAGGCTTTCGAAACAAACATTGGCATAAATTACCGGATCACCAGTCTTTTTATCCAAAATTTTAATGGAGGCATTTTGGGCGCACAAGGCCTTTGGTAGCATGGTAACAACACCAAAGAGCATCAGGACTAGTACATATTTGAAAAACCGTATATGCATTTAATGTAGTTAAAACAAGGAATCATTAAAAACTGAACAGTCGTCAGTTTTTGTTTTCCTTACAAGTTCAAATGATTTTAACAAAGAGAAGGTTAAATGGTTTACTGTTTGATGAGTTTGTTTTTAAGAACAGTGTTGCCGGCTTTTAGCATGACAACATAAATGCCTCCAGGTAACTTTGAAACATTAACCTGGTGCATGTTCAAACCTCTTGTATAGCTAATGCTTTGTTCGTAAATTTTAGCACCGGAAATATTAATAATCGAAATGTTGGCAGTTCCGTTTTCCTCAGCATTAAATAGCAAGTGGGCAATGTCTTTTACAGGATTTGGTTGAATGGCAATATTTCCGGAACTTGTTCCTTGCAACTCACTGATGTTCGCGTGGTCTTCGATGAGTTTTTTCCTAAAACCAATTTCGCCCAGGCTACTGTCGTAATGTTCAAACACCACTTTCCAGATGCTACTTTCCTGGTCGCTTACAAAATAAACCAGCGAATCAGTAATGTAGTATGGTGGTGGCATACCTATAAAATAGTTCCAATTGTTGCCAATTGTTGAAATGTATGCTGAGTCTAAAGCTGAAATTTCATAATCAATAAAGGAAGTATCAACGTGGGAATAGGAAGCCACCTGAACATTATAATTTTGTAGGATTCCTGTTACAGGATACCAGGCAACGCCACCATAAAGCGTAATGTATTTGCAAAATTCCAGGTCCCAATCCATTGATACCGGTTCGCGATCGACAAAATCGTTGGTAGCAAAAGAATATCCAATGAAGTTTTTAGCAGCCCAATCATCCAAAGGAACCATTACTTCATGCTCGTCGCTTCCATCAAGATTTGCGTATTTAAAAGTGTAGCTGTTAAATCCGGCGTTGGGATTCTTGTTAACAATCCATACTTGCTTGAAACTGAAGTCGGGCAGTTGCATCACAAAAATTGAATCGCCAACTATAGTATGTGAAACCATACTATACATTCCCCAGCCATAATCGGGATGATTTCCGGCATTTCTGTTAAAAGCACCATTCTCCCAGGTAGTATCTGAATTGTACATTACAGGCCACATGTGCAAACCGGTTGTGTCCATATTGTTCCAGCCATCAAGGCCGGCATTGGGGTAAGTATAAAGTTTCACGCCGTTGGCGCCGTTGGTACGGATGGCGACATCCATTTTTAAGGTGCTGAATTCTATATCCCAGTTGCTACGGATCACTGAAGTTTCGTTTCCGGATTTTAATGAATAAAACACATCATGTGTCTTGCCTGGTTCCATACTGATGGTATCTCTTTGGTACATCTGGCCAAAGGAGGAAAATGAAATGAAGAGTATGCCAAATAGAAATGCATTCCTGGTAGCTTGGGTAAGTGTAGTTAAGAAATTCATTTGTAGTTGTTTTTAATATAATTAATAATGTTAAATATGATAATTTGTAAATATTTGCAAAAGTATTATTCTAAACGAAATGAAAATGAAAAATTGCTTGATAAAGAATAATTTATTGTTGATTTTTAATGCAATGATTGCTGGGTGTACTACAAGTATCACAATGCTATCCTCAAATGATTTAATTTTTCATCGAATGAAACGAATTACACAAATTTTACCTGCCTTGGGCAGGTGATAATTCGATTAATCAGCGTAATTCGATGATAATTCTTTTGACAGTGGGAATTTGTTGTGCACCCTGATTGCTTGGTTACCTACCAGGTGAGATTAGAATTATTAGCTTTGCATTAAAGTTTTTGATATGAAAAAATCAGTGTTCATCCCTTTCACATTGGTAGTGCTATTCACAACTTTCCAAGTACTATCCTGCATCGGTGATGATGCTTCTGATTCCAATGTTGATCCCCGTGAAAAATTTCTGGGCACATGGTCGGTGGACGAATCTTGTGTAAGGCTGAACTACGATGTGAATATTACTGCTGATGAAAGTAACAGTAGCCGTGTTTTGCTTGAACACTTTGCTGATGCACCACCAAATTCCCCACAAACTTACGGTATCGTGAATGGAATTCAGATTAATCTCCCCGAACAAACCATAGGAGATGGATGGGTTATCAATGGCATCGGGACTTTGCAAGCAACAGGAAAAATTGTTTGGGCATATTATATCGAGATTGGTGCAGTTGGTTCAACTTGCCATGCTGAGTATGAGAAGCAGTAGTGAGTGGTCGGTGGTCGGTGATCGGTATTCGGTGATTGGTGATCGGTGATTGGTGATCGGTAATTGGTGATCGGTGATTGGTGATCGGTGATTGGTGATCAGTGATTGGTGATCGGTGATTGGTAATCAGTAATTATCAAATCGTCAAGTGAAAAACATTAAAGAGACAATAACGAGTTCGAAGTTTTTAGATCAACTTGAAAAATGCTTTAGCTTTTCAGTTAGGCAGAGATTTCAAGAAAACTTATCTAACTTCGAACGGCTAACAGAGATGAGTAAAGTGGTGAGCAATTGGTTTATTAAATATCCAAAATAAAATGAAATGAAAGCATTTTTTACGAAAGTTTTATTAGTAATAATTACAATTTTCTTCGGCCATTCCTCCTTTGGCCAGCAAAATTATCAGCCTGGCATTATCATTACCCTGGATGGTGATACTTTGCAGGGTTTTATCGATTATAGAAATTGGGAGAAAAATCCAAACAAGGTACATTTCTCTTCTGCTCCTGAGGCCGATTCAAGGATTTATTCAGCCTTCCAAATCAAATCATTTGAAGTTGCGGATGAAATTTACAAGAGTGCAATAGTTAATGTAGAAGTCAGCCCCTATAGAACCGACGACCTAAACTATAATCCGGAGTTTCAATATGAGGTGGATACTACATTTCTACAAACGATATTTCGGGGGCCGACAAGTCTGTACTATTACAAAAATAAGAAGGGGAATGAGAATTTCTATATCGGACAGGAAGGTGAAATTATCCTACTCGATCATAAAAAATATTTAAAGGAACAGGTGGAGGCAAATGTTATTACCGAGAACAAAAGATATATTGGCCAACTGGCAGTTTACCTTGGTGATTGCCCATCGATCCAATCGAAACTAAAAAACATGAAATATACAGGTAATCACCTGGAAAGTCTTTTTTTATTTTACTACGATTGTACAAAACAAGACCTCGAATTTGAAAAAGAAACTGAAAAGTTAACCCTTGAAACGAGCATCCTTATGGGTGTATCCCTTGCAACCGTAAATATTCGCGGCGATTATCCTGATTATTTTGTGGATACCGATTATCCACCCTCACTTAAATTTACGGCTGGTATTTCATTTGACGTGCGATTGCCACGAAACCTGGGAAGCTGGTCGATATGTAACGACATCATTTTTAGCTCTTTCAATACAAATGGAACTCACCTGTATTATCTGCATGAAAACAGGCAAACCACTACCTATTCCGAAATCGGACTTTCGTATTTGAAAATTTACAATTTAGGGCGGTTCAGGTATCCGGTCAAAAACGTATGGCTTTATATTAATTCAGGCATTTCCTATGGAGTTACAATTACGAAAAGAAACTACCGGAGAAGTGAGATAAAGTTTTACACTAGCGAGAGAGTTGAAGAGGGTTCTGCAGTGGGCGATATCGGAGGGTTAAATTTTGGCTTTGTTGCCGGGCTGGGGGCTAAGTACAAAAAGTTTTCTTTCGAGTGGAGATATGAGCATTCAAGTAATTTTATAGCAAGCCAGGATCAGAAAGCAACACCGAACTTCTATTTCTTTATGTTTGGGTATCAGTTTGGGAAGGAAAAATAAATTGAAAGCCAGAGGATCAGAACAGCACCGACCACGTTTCCATTTTTCGCCCGGGCGTATGTGGATGAACGATCCCAACGGTTTGGTGTATTTCGATGGCAAATACCATTTGTTTTACCAATACCATCCCCATGATACCGAATGGGGGCCAATGCATTGGGGACATGCTGTCAGTGCTGATCTTGTACACTGGCAAATTTTTCCCATTGCACTTTACCCTGACGAACTGGGATATATTTTTTCCGGGAGTGCTGTTGTTGACTGGAATAATACTTCCGGATTTGGAAATAGGATCTCACCACCGATGATCGCAATATTCACTTACCACAATCCGGAAGCCGATAAGGCTGGAAGAAATGATTTCCAAACCCAGGGCATCGCCTACAGCATTGACAAAGGTCGTAGCTGGAGAAAATATGAAAAAAACCCGGTGCTGTCTAATCCTGGTATCCGCGATTTCCGTGACCCAAGAGTTATATGGTACAAGCATGGCAATAAGTGGATCATGGCACTGGCGGCACATAATCATGTGCAATTTTACTCGTCTCCAAACCTCAAGCACTGGAATTTCGAAAGTGACTTTGGTAAAGGTATTGGCGCTCACGATGGTGTTTGGGAATGTCCCGATTTATTCCCGATGAAAGTAGATGGTCAGCAAAAATGGGTGCTGCTGGTCAGCATCAATTCAGGTGGACCAAATGGAGGATCGGGCACACAGTATTTTGTTGGGGAATTCGATGGGAAGACTTTTGTGAATGATAATTCTCCTGAAACCATTTTGTGGGTGGATTGGGGCAAAGATTTCTACGCTGGTGTTACCTGGTCGGATATACCCGAAAAAGATGGCCGTCGTATTTTATTAGCTTGGATGAGCAATTGGCAATATGCCCAAAAAGTGCCTACACAAGCCTGGCGAGGTGCAATGACCATTCCCAGAAAACTTGAATTGAAGAAAACTGGTAAGGGGATCAGGCTTTTTTCGGAAGCTGTTGCTGAAATGAAATTTTGGCACAATGAAAAATTGGAATTGGAAACTGGCACTGTTTCAGGTAAAAGGAAAATAACGACACTAACACAATCATCAGTTATAACAGGAGAATTGAAGCTGGTGTTTCAGATGAGCAAGGCAAAACAATTTGGCCTGGCACAGGAGTTTGGAGTTATACTGACCAACAATTTAGGTGAAGATGTTTTGATTGGGTATGAACTGCCGGGGAAGCGATTTTTCATCGACCGACAGCATTCAGGCAAGATTGATTTTTCTGATCAATTTTCCGGACGGCACTATGCCCCACGTGTTCTTGAATCAGAAATCATCAAAATGCAGCTTTTCATCGATGTAGCATCGGTAGAATTATTTGCCGATGAAGGCCAAACCGTGATGACAGAAATATTCTTTCCGAATGAAGACTTTAATATGATAAGCATTTACACCAAGAAAGTTAGCATCAAGGTGATTAAAGGAAGTTTTATTTCTTTTAAATCGGATACTTCAGCCTAGTGTTAAGTCATCCATATTTTGACGCTTGAAAGTGCTACGCACGTTCCAAGGTCAAGTCTCTGACTTTCAAGCGTGCGAAGCACCTTGAAACGTCTATTAACAATACGCTAATTTTATCTTGACTTAACACTAGCTCTTTCCTAACCCTTCCATTAACTTATAAACTTAAAAGCGCTTCGCGGGAAAAAAGACCAACAAAATATCGTTAACATGTTAGCAATAGTGATCTTCGTAAGAGCCTATACCCTTACACCTCCAATGCACCCTATCCCCTATGCACCCTATATCCCCTTTTCACATTTTCCCCTTTATTTTGACTAAAACTAAATTTCACCCCAAAAGATGATTGTTTCACTAAAATCGTTTAATATTACGATTCGAAAATTGATTTATTAACATACATACTTGTTTAACATGTTTAAAAAACTAACACTCTTACTGGCCATCATTTTTAGCACCCAAATCTTTGCACAGGAAGTTGCCCAATGGCGGGGCGATACACGCGATGGCATTTACAACGAAACCGGGCTATTAAAAAGTTGGCCTGATGATGGGCCAGAATTGCTCTGGCATTTTGATGGGCTTGGCAACGGGCATGCCTCAGCAGCGGTTACCAGCGATGTTGTTTATACTTCAGGCACCCAGGGCGATTTTGGTTACATTTTTGCCTTCGACCATGATGGCAAGCTACTTTGGAAAGTAAAATATGGTGAAGAATGGATAGAGAGTTATCCCGGCGTTCGCTCCACACCTTTGGTTTATGACGACAAGCTTTTCATCATGAGTGGAATGGGAGGCTTGTATTGCATGGATGCTGAAGATGGTAAAATCATCTGGCAGATAAACCTGGTTGCAGATTATGGATGTCGGAACATCAAATGGGGCGTAACCGAAAACCTGGCTTTCCTTGGTGATAAAATATTTTGTACACCGGGTGGCGAAGAACACAATGTTATTGCACTCAACAAAAATTCAGGAGAACTCATTTGGACCAGCAAAGGAAAAGGCGAAATCAGTGCCTATTGTTCCCCTCAGATTGCTAGCCATAATGGAATTAAGATGCTCATAACCCAAACTGAAAATTCCATTCTCGGCCTGGATGCCCTCACCGGTGAACTGATGTGGAGCCACGATCAGCCTAACCAATGGTCGGTGCATGCCAACACGCCCTATTACAGGGATGGATTTGTTTACTGCGTGAGCGGATATGGCAAAGGTGGTGTAATGGTAAAACTGGCTGACGATGGTAAAAGCACTACCGAAGTCTGGCGCAACGAAACCCTCGATGGACGCATGGGCGGATTTATCGTTCTTGGTGATAAAATTTGGGGGCCCGGCGACAAAGGTGTAAAATGGTATTGCCTCGATTGGAATACTGGGGAAGAACTCGTTGTGGAAAGCCTCATTAAAAAAGGAAACATCACCTATGCTGATGGCATGCTTTATCTCTATGGCGAGGATGGGAAAGTTGCGCTTGCTAACCCAAGCGATGCCAGCTACAATATTGTCAGCCAATTTAGGGTGCCTTATGGCGAAGACCAACACTGGGCCTTCCCGGTGATTTACGATAAGAAACTGTACGTCCGCCACGGCACCTCGCTGATGGTGTATGATATTGCAGCGGAGTAGTTTTTTTTGGTTGAAGGTTGGTGTATTTACAAGTTGGGGATAATGCAAGAAAACCATGCTAAACCGAACAAAAGCGGAACAATAAATACCTATCTTTGAAGAAATAATTTTTAGAATGGAACTTAGAATATTAACATCTCAACTTCTCGACGATTATAAAATAGTTGTGAAAGAATCTCCGCTGGATAAATTAAATAAAATCAAACAAATTGAGATACCTGTTGATTATTTCAAGTTTTACAAATCAGTTTCTTCTGTTTATTCATCAAAAATTGAAGGAGAAGATATTGATTTTGACAGTTACTTTAAGTATAAATTTTTAAAGGTAAAGTTGAAACCTGACTATACACGAAAAGCTGATGATTTATACGCTGCTTATGATTTCATTGACACCAATAATCTTTGCCTTAAGAACGTTCAAAAAACTCATTCGATATTGAGTTCAAGCCTATTACCAAAAAGTCAAGGTGGATTGATTCGTACGGACCCAATGTTTGTGATAAATAGTGATGATAGAATTGAATATGTGGCTGCCAGGCCTGAAATAGTCAAACAAGAAATTGAAAGGCTTTTTGATGATGCTACAATTTTACTAAACGCTGATTTAGACCATTTCGAAATATTCTATTATGCGGCAATGTTGAACTAAACCCTTACGGGAGGCTAAGTTAGAAAAAATGCTTAAGCTTGGTG
>CAZBDF010000052.1:0-14562 GCA_964490385.1 uncultured Lentimicrobiaceae bacterium
AAAAGCTGCAAGCTAACAAGTAACAAACGTTGCTTTTCGAAACGATTTAAAGGCTGCCCGGATTTTCCGGACAGCCTTTTTTTTGGCAATGCTACTGAGAAGATTAATTGTATTTGCATCTATTTGATATCGAAATAGAATGGGTAATAGAACCTCTGTTTCAAAATAGGTCATACCCTGGTAGTAAGATTTGTAATCACAAGGAGTTTATCTTAGATTAAACTGGAGAGCTGGGAGTTAAAATGCTATGAGTAATCCGTCTGGAATTTCCAGACAAGGAATAGTTTTAGATGGAGTTAGAAGTGTGTTTAATAAAAACGATAAAGGTAATTCTAATGAAATAAATTTTGATTCGTCTGGAAATTCCAGACGACATATAGTTAAAAATTGGTTTAATGGTAATTGTTTAGGTGGTTGTGAGATTAGTTAAAACTATTAGTTTTTAGCTAAAAGTCATTTGTTGTCATTGATGGTCATCCATACGGACAAGTTTTGTAGTCATTATTCAGCAATAAAAAAATGCAAAATAATTTGGCAATAAAAAAAATGCGTATTATCTTTGCAATAAATTTATTGCGAAAATGGATTCGTTAGAATAGTCCGTTAAAAATTTATAAGCACATGAAAGTAGTATTAGGGCATCCGGCAAGAAAATCACAATTTTATAAAAGAAAGAAAATCAGAGAAGATATAATTGAAAAAATAAATGTTGGATCTAATTTGTTAATTTCTGCTCCGCGAAGGTTTGGCAAATCATCAATTTTACTCGATTTGATTGATGACCCAATTGATGATTTTTATGCAGTATTTATCGATTCCGAAGATATCGATGATGCTGAGGTTTTCTTTAAGGAACTTTTAAAAGAAATATTAAATACGGATGCCATCGAAACGTATGGAAGGTTTAAGCATCATACCAAATCATTTTTTAAGGACTGGTCGAACCGTATTAGTGAAATAAAAATCGCGGGTAGCGGAATTGGTATTAACAACGGCAAGGTAGAATCTGATTACAATTTATTTAAAGATTTTATTAATAAGTACGAATTTGATAGAAAGATTGTAATCATAGTTGACGAGTTTCCTGAAACCATAAAAAAAATCCATCATAAAAATGGAATGGAAGCTGCTACACAATTTCTTTCGCAAAACAGGTCTGTCAGGCAAAATCATAGATTGGCCGATAAGGTAAGTTTTATTTACACCGGTTCAATAGGGCTACAAAGTGTTGTAAATAACCTAAGCTCGCCCGAAAAAATTAACGATCTGGAAGAGATAAAAATAAGACCCTTAGAAAAGGTGGAAGCCATAAAGCTTGCTGGTCGATTATTAAAAGACAAGTCTTTAAAATTACCGGAAAACCTTCAGGATTATTTTATCAAAAAACTTGACCTGCTAATTCCGTTTCATGTTCAGCTGATGGTTAAGGAACTTGCAGATATTTGTTTTGAGAAGGCAATTATTCAAATGGAAGATATCGATAGCGCTTTTGCCGGAGTGGTTAAAAATGGCAATATCTATTTTGAGTCCTACAAATCAAGATTGAATGAAAGTTTCAGCAAGGCCGAACTTAATTTTATTCAGAAACTACTGCTGCAGATTAAAGAAAAAAATCAACTGCATTTTGCAGAAATCTCCAACCTGGCAACCGTATGTAAAATAGAAGATAAATATGAAACTGTTTTGGAAACACTTTTATACGATGGCTATTTGGTAGCTGAAGAACCCAAAGGCTACTACTCTTTTTATTCGATAATACTGAAATCCTGGTGGAAATAACATGAAGACTACAGCTATAAATCTATACAATCCGGCTCAGAAAGAAAAAGAAACCCTGATTAACGAGTTTGTAATTCGAACCAAGGAGTTCAAAACTATTTTCGGGGATATCCAAAACTCAAAAATGGATGTGCCCGAACAACACTATTTGATTGTTGGGCAGAGGGGAATGGGAAAAACTACACTGCTTTGGCGTATTTTATATGCTATTGAAGATGATAAAAAACTCAACAACAAACTGATCCCTGTTATTTTCTCTGAAGAACAATATAACATCTTTTCTCTTTCTCAGTTTTGGGAAGAGGCGGCCATTTACCTTGGGAATATTCATCCTGAATATAAGTCGTTATATGATAAGATGGTTGAGCATGAGGAAGAAGAAAACTACCTGAGCATCAGTTTCGAAATCCTTGAAAAAGCCCTTAAAAGAAACAAACAACACATTGTAGTCCTGATTGATAATTTTGGCTATTTATTAAATAAGATAAGCGAAAAGGAGGCCCACTTTTTTAGAAAGACCTTAATGACCTCCAACATCATCAGGATAATTGCTACTTCGTCGGTGGTGCTTGAACATACTTTTCGTTACGACAAACCTTTTTTTGAATTTTTCTATGAAATACGACTGGAGCCTTTAAGTCGGAAGGCGAGCCTTGACCTGTTAGAAGCCCTCGCGGAAGCACATCATAAAACCGTTGAGATTAACGAGCTTATTAAAAACGAACCGGCAAAAATTGAAGCCTTAAGAAGAATAACCGGAGGGGTGCCGAGAACAATGGCATTGCTGTTCGAAATATTCATGGACAACAGTAAAGGAGATTCTTTTGAATATTTGCAGGAACTTACCGATAAGGTAACTGCTCTTTATAAGCACCGCATGGATGGCCTGAAACCGCAGCAACAACAAATCCTCGATGCGCTGGCCAGAGCATGGGAACCGATAGGTACACAGGAAATTTTACAAAAGAGCAAACTATACCGCAAAAACATACAAAGCAATCAAATATCTGCCCAGTTGAAGCAGCTCAGGGATAACCAACTGATTGAAATAGTTAACCTGACAGGAAAGAAAAAAGCTTACCGTATCCGTGAACGGTTTTTTAATATTTGGTACCTGATGCGCTACGGCAGAAAAAATAGCAAAGAACAAATACTGTTTCTAATCCGATTTTTCGAAGAGTGGTGCAATGTAACTGACCTGGTAAATATGTCGAAAGAGATGCAGCAAAGTTTTGCAAACGAGAAACGCAGCTTTTCTTCACAGGCTGCATATTATAAAAGCCTTGCATTGCATGAAACCACACACTTACCTGCAAGCGAAAAACATGTACTAAAAGAGAGTGCGGTAGCTTACCTTAAAAAGACGAATAAACCTGAGTTGGTAGGACAATTTATAAAAAACACCACAAGCGAAGCTGGAGAACTATTCAACATAGCAGAAAAAGCCTATTTGGAAAAAGAATATTCGGAAGCAGAAAAGTACTACCTGCAAGCCATTGAAAAAGGAGACCCCAATGCGAGTAATAATTTAGCAATACTTTACGTAGAGCAGGGGGAAACCGGACAAGCTGAAAAATATTACCTACAAGCCATTGAAAAAGGAAGCGTTGAAGCGAGTAATAATTTAGCATGGCTTTACCTGGAAAACCATAAATTCACCCAGGCATTAAAAACACTAAATAATGGGTTTGATGTGATAAAAAGCAAAGATAAAAGGTGGTTGCAAAAGTTAATTAGGGCATTTATGGCTTATAAACAGTACGAGGGTATTTACAAAATCTTTGAAGCATTTAAACTCAAAGAGGAATTCTTGCCCCTGTATTACGCGCTGATGTATTTCATGCAAGACAAGTTCCCGAATGAATACTTAAAAACCAATCCTGAAATAAAGGAAACTGTAGATGAAATTATTGAAGTTGTAAAAAAGGAACAAGAAAGAATATTTGCCTAAGTTCATAATCAAAAATAGGGGAGCCTGCCAGCACCTTAACAAATGAAACAAAATTAAATATCTAATTATGTCTTGCAGTACCTAAATAATTTATTATTTTTGGCCGGCAATTCGGATATTGACTATTTCAATGAAAAATTAAATGAAAATCAAATTAACATTTTTCTTCCTGCTCTTCCTATCGGCATCATTTGCACAACAGGAATTTACACCGGAAGAAAGTAAGGAATTATTGGGTATTTATGAGCACCTCGATGAGTACATTCCCGATGATTTGGTATTTACCAATGAAGATGGTGAAGCGGTAAATCTTGTATCAATGATTGATAAACCTACTATTTTGGTGCTGGTTTACTATACCTGCCCGGGTATTTGCAGCCCGCTACTGGATGGTGTGGCAGATGTAATTGGCAAGGCCGAAATCGAACTCGGTAAAGATTACCAGGTGTTGACTGTAAGTTTTAACGAGAAGGAAACCTATGATCTTGCCAAATCGAAGAAGAAGAATTACGTGAGTCAGATCAAGCGCGAAGTGGACGAAAGCCACTGGCATTGGATGGTGGGTGATAGTTTGAATATCGCCAAGCTTTGTAATAGTGTTGGTTTTAAGTTCAAGCGCGAAGGCGACGATTTTATCCATGCTGCTACCATCATGGTGCTAAGCCCCGAGGCCAAAATCACACGTTATCTTTATGGAACCTATTTCCTGCCTTTCGATGTGAAGATGGCTGTTGCCGAGGCCGCCCAGGGAAAATCCGGCCCTACCATTAACAAAGTCCTGAACTATTGTTTCAGCTACGATCCCGAAGGAAAAAAATACGTTTTCAATATTACCAAGGTATCAGCCACAATTATTATTACCCTTGCTTTAGGTTTGCTGCTCTACCTTATTTTTAGTAAACGAAAGAAAATTCATCATAAGATTGTATAAACTAAAAGAATAGGATATGACTGCTATTTCTCAACCTCGCGGGTATGTCAATTTTTATCAGGAGAAGAGGGGCTTGATGTCGTGGCTTGTTACCGAAGACCACAAGCGGATTGCCCTGATGTACTTCTATGCCATATCGGGATTTTTCATTGTCGCATTCTGCCTTGGCTTGCTGATGAGGTTAGAACTCATTGCACCTGGCCGACAATTACTGGATCCACAGATTTACAACCAGGTCTTTACCTTGCACGGGGTCATCATGATCTTCCTGTTTATTATTCCCGGTTTTCCGGCAGTATTTGGAAACTTCTCGCTTCCTCTACTCATTGGCGCCCCGGATGTGGCCTTCCCGAAACTTAACCTGGTATCCTGGTATCTTTACGTAATAGGAGGTCTTCTTGCGCTTTCAACATTGTTGTTTGGCGATGGGCCTGCCGATACCGGTTGGACATTTTATGCACCCTACAGCGTGAAAACGGGGACCAATGTCAGCATTGCAGTTTTGGCTGCCTTCGTTCTTGGATTCTCTTCCATTCTTACAGGTCTCAACTTTTTGGTAACCATGCACCGCATGCGGGCACCGGGAATGACCTGGTTTAAAATGCCCCTTTTTCCATGGGCCTTGTATGCAACCTCCTGGATACAAGTACTCGCTACACCTATAATTGGCATTACATTGATGATGATCATAGCCGAACGTACTTTGGGCATTGGCTTGTTTGACCCCGCGCTGGGTGGCGATCCTGTATTGTACCAGCACCTGTTCTGGATTTATTCCCACCCTGCTGTATATATCATGGTATTACCGGCCATGGGTTGGGTTTCGGAAGTGATCCCTGTTTTTGTGAAAAAATCAATTTTCGGTTATAAAGTCATTGTCTATTCCAGTTTAGCCATTGCTTTTATTGGTTATTTCGTTTGGGGGCATCATATGTTCACCTCAGGAATGAGTGGCGAGGCAAGGATCATCTTCTCGATATTAACCTTCCTTGTTTCAATCCCCAGTGCCATCAAGGTGTTCAACTGGGTATCGACCCTGTACAAAGGATCGATTGATGTGAAACCACCATTTTTGTATGCGCTGGCTTTTATCTTTCAGTTTACCATCGGTGGACTGACGGGTTTGGTAGTAGGTGCTTTGGCTGCTGATATCCACGTGCACGACACCTATTTCGTTGTAGGGCACTTCCATTATGTAATGTTTGGCGGGACTGGTTTTGCCTTCCTTGGGGCCATTCATTTTTGGTATTCCAAAATATGGGGAAGAAACTACAACCTCAAATGGGCGAACATCGGGTTTTCTATCTTATTTGTCGGGTTTAACCTGGTTTATTTCCCTATGCTGGTTCTCGGTATGATGGGTATGCCAAGGAGATATTACGACTACCTGCCTGAGTTTACCCTTGCCAACCAAGTATCAACCGTCGGCTCATGGATTATGGCCATAGGATTATTCATTGTTATTGTCAACCTGATTGCCGGACGTAAAGGGCCAAAGGCATCATCAAATCCATGGGGTTCGGTAACTTTAGATTGGACACATACTGAATCTCCACCTTCTCTTTACAACTTTAAGGAAATACCTACCGTAACGCGTGGGCCTTACGATTACAGGGATTATGAGGATTATATTAAGGAAAACCATAAAAATTAAATAGTATGAGTTCTGATAATGATTTACACGATCAGATGATCCATTTCGATCCCTACGGCAAGAAATTGGGTATGTGGTTGTTTCTGTTTACGGAGTTTCTGCTATTTGGAGGCCTGTTTGTCGTTTATGCAGTTTATAGATCCATGAACCCTGAGGGCTTTCATCTTGGTTCCGCAGAACTAGACCTGACTGTTGGTGCCATCAATACCGTTTTTCTGCTTACTAGTAGTTTAACAGTAGCACTTTCAATTACTGCTTTGCAAAAAGGGAATTCCAAATTGGCGATTAACCTGATTATGATTACCATCTTGTTTGCCTTCGCTTTTATGTTCAACAAGTATTATGAGTGGACTATGAAATTTGAGCATGGCCTGTTCCCGGGAATGGAGCATTTTAACGAATTACCTGTTGGCGAAAAACAGTTTTTCAACTTGTACTTTATGATGACGGGGCTTCATGCCTTGCACGTCATTATTGGGGCCATCCTTCTGTTGGTTGTTGCATGGGGAATCAAAAAAGGTACGGTCAACCAGAAGCGGTATATCTACCTTGAAAATGGCGGATTGTATTGGCACCTGGTGGATGTTATCTGGATTTACCTGTTCCCTTTATTCTATTTAATCATATAAAACCTTAAGAAAATGTCGGAAGAACATAGCGAACATATCGTAAGTTATAAATTTAATATTTTGGTTTGGATCGATTTATTGATCTTCACCTTTATCACCATCGAAATAGCACAATTCGACTTTCAGGCACTCACTGTTGTTATTGCACTGATTGTAGCTACCATTAAAACTTTGCTGGTGGGGGCTTATTTTATGCACCTGAAATTCGAAAACCGTTTTCTTCAATCCGTTGTAGTAGGTGTGTTTTTATTGTTTATCGCGGTGCTGATTTTACTATTTTCTGATTATTTATACTAATAAACTGGAGGAATACCATGAGCGGAGCGTCAAATTTTGTAGAAGCCGTTGACCTTTCTTTTTATGTGATATTTGGTATCTCAATTTTCTTTATGGTAGCGATCACTGCCGTGATGATTTACTTTGTGATACGGTACAATAAAAATCGTCATCCCAAGGCCGATACCTCCATCGAGGGAAGTGTTAAGCTTGAGTTGGTCTGGACTATCATCCCTACTATCCTGGTGTTGGTAATGTTTTATTTTGGCTGGGCCGGATTTACTCCCATGCGCGATGTGCCCGACGATGCCATTCCTGTAAAAGCCATTGCCCGAATGTGGAGTTGGACTTTTGAATACGAAAACGGTAAGAAAAGTGATAAACTCATCGTGCCAAAAGATAAGCCTGTAAAAATTGACCTGGTTTCGGTGGATGTGGTGCATAGCTTTTATGTACCTGCCTTCCGTGTAAAGGAAGATGTGGTTCCTGGCAGGAATAATTTTTTATGGTTTACTGCGCTGGAATATGGTTCCTACGATCTTTTCTGCGCCGAATATTGCGGTCTGCGCCACGCCTATATGCTCACTACTGTTGAAGTTGTAAAAGACGAAGAGTGGGTCGAATGGATGAAAACACCTGAAGGCGATAGCGAACTGGATAAAGTGGCAGCCGGTTTTAATGTGATTAAGATGAATGGCTGCGTGGCATGTCACTCTACTGATGGAACCAAATTGGTTGGTAACAGTTTTAAGGGTATCTGGGCCGAAAGAAGGAACGTGATTGTTGATGGCGAAACTAAGGAAGCCATCGTTGGTGCCGACTATATCCGTAAATCCCTTTACGAACCCAATGCTGAAGTGGTCGAAGGATTCCCCCAGGGTTTGATGCCCTCTTATGAGGGAATGATCTCCGACGAAGAGCTGACACAAATTATAGAATACATCAAGTCGCTGGGCGATGATGCACAATAAAATAAACAATAGCGTTAAATTATTTTTCGAACTAAGCAAAATTAAAATCCCTTTCGCTGTTTCCATTAGTTCGCTAACAGGCTACTTGGTGTTCAGTGGAACTTTTGATGTTGGGGCCCTTGTTTCAACACTTGGGGTCTTTCTGCTTGCCAGTGGTTCTGCTGCTTTGAATCAATACCAGGAGTACCGTTATGATGGCTTGATGCACCGCACCAAACAGAGGCCTATTCCCAGCGGGCGATTTTCGGTACGTGGGACGCTTATCTTTTCAATTTTAGTTTCTGCCCTTGGATCAGCCATTTTGCTATTTGGTTCAAGCCTGACAGCTTGCATTCTAGGTTTGCTCACCCTGCTTTGGTACAATGGCATTTACACGCCCATGAAACGTAAGACTGCATTTGCTGTTTTGGCAGGTGCTTTTGTTGGCGCTTTTCCGCCGATGATTGGCTGGACAGCCGCCGGGGGTTATGTATTTGCTACCGAAATATTATTGATTGCATCATTATTGTTTATCTGGCAAGTACCCCATTTTATATTGCTCCTGCTAAAGTTTGGTAAAGAATATGAAGTGGCAGGTTTTTCCTCATTGACCTCCCACTTTTCAGAAGATCAATTAAAAAAACTAATCTTTGTCTGGATACTTGCTACCGCCTTTGCGGTAATGATCATACCCGTTGCCGGTGTTATCAGTTCTCAGATTATAATTGTCGCTTTATTCATCTCCTCCATTTGGCTGGTTGTTACATTCTACCTATTATTAAAAAAGCAAGTATTCAATCTCCGCCAGGCATTTATGCAAATCAACATCTTCCTCATGCTTGTCCTTATCCTATTTTCGGTGGATAGTTTGATATAGAAAAAATACTACCAAAATTATACTTACATCATTATTTCAAATGCAGAGGATTTTCCCGTTTGCATTGCACAACCCTTACAGGGTTGCCGGTTTTACATCCGATCTGCCCTGGCTACAATAGCGAAACCCGTACCGGGTTTTTAAACGCATTTATGCATCACATTGCTACAATACCGAAACCAGTACCGGGTATTTAAAACAACTCTGTAAGAGTTGATGTATTGTAGAAACATAATACAACAGAAGGCGACAAACAACTCCGTAAGAGTTGTGCTATTTCTTCTTTGCAGGGTCTCAACAATTATTTCAATACCAAACATTTGCCCTTCCCATAATTTAGATTGCTTTTAAATCTTAACAATTCAGGCATTTCCATACTCTAATAAATATATTTATCCTAATTTTACCTTCAAATATCACTGGACAAGTTAAGCTAAGTAACTGTTTCAGAGTTATTCATTGCAACTCATCTGTAACTAACGATTAAACATATTTCTGCTCTATGAAGAAAAACAAAGAGAACAAGAGCGAAACCAGACGAAGTTTTCTTAAAAGCTCTGCACTATTGGGTGCCGGGGCAATTGCAGGAAGCGCGGTTTTGTCCTCATGTTCAACTGATGCTGAACCCGGAGGCGAAAAGGTAAAACTACTTACTGCAAGTGGGGAATTGGTGGAAGTTGATCCATCCCAGATAAAAAAGGTAAGAAAAGAAAAAATGAGCGAGCTCAGCGAGAGAGGCCGCGAAGGGCTGGTAGGCCATCACTGGACCATGGTGATCGACCTTTCGAAATGTAAGAATGCCCGTAAATGTATGACTGCCTGCCAGGGTGCCCATGATTTACTGCCATATCAGCACCATATCAACGTTTTGCAAATGCAGGATTCAAAAAGCACAGCACCTTATTATATGCCCAAGCCCTGCTTCCATTGCGACAATCCTCCATGTACAAAAGTTTGCCCTGTAAACGCAACCTTTAAACGTAAAGATGGCATTGTGTTGATAGACAATGAAAGATGCATTGGTTGTCGCTTTTGCGTTGCTGCCTGCCCATATTCTGCAAGGATGTTCCAGTGGTTTGAGCCCGAATACACCGAAGAAGAAAAAAACCGTCTGTATGATGTTGAACTGAATGTTCCGCAAAAGAAGGGCACTATCACCAAATGTCTCTTTAGTGCTGACAGGTTGAGAAAAGGACAATTGCCTTATTGCGTTTCTGCATGCCCGAATGGTGTTTACTGGTTTGGCGATAAAATGGAAGATTCAGTGACCAATGGCACCTCAAAGGAAACCCGTAAATTCAGTGATCTGATCAAAGAAAATGCCGGCTACACCTATTTCGAAGACCTGGGCACCAAACCACAAGTCTATTATCTACCTCCCAAGAACAGGACCTTTGAATACGAGCCTGTTGATAAAATCATGAAGGACGACCATGCAGGAGAAGAGTCAAGTCATACCAATGCTAAACATTAAAAGATAAAATACAATGTCGGGTTCTACGGAAAAGAAAAAGACAGCTCAGTCCGGTGGATTTGAGAAGATCAGCGAAGACCTGATCAGGCCGTTATATCACAACACATTTGGGAATCAGGTGTACATCCGTGTACTGATTTTCTTTGTCATTGTAGGTGTGATTGCGTACGGGCATCAACTCCTTGATGGCCTTGGCCTGACCGCCATGCGCGATTATTCATCCTGGGGGATTTATATTGCCAGCTTCGTGTTTTGGGTGGCGGTTAGTTTGATTGGTTCACTAATCTCAGCTATTTTGAAACTGCTGAGCCAAAACTGGTCAACACCTTTATCGAGGATTTCGGAACTAATTGCACTTGGTGCGATTGCCATGGCGGCAGCCAGTATCGTTATCGACATGGGTCGTCCCGACAGGGTTTTGAACATTGCGCTTCATGGCAGGATTCAATCACCCATCGTCTGGGACTTTTTAGTGGTTAATACTTACTTGGTCATCAGTGCCATTTTACTTTATTTGCCCCTTATCCCGGACATCGCCATTATGCGCGACAAAATGACCGGCATCCCAAAGTGGCAAAAAAAAACATATGAGATGCTGGCACTTGGCTGGCAAGGAACACAGGAGCAATGGAAATTGCTGAAGCGGGCAATTTGGATCATGATAATCCTCATCCTTCCGGTGGCTTTTTCAATCCACACAGTAACTTCATGGTTATTTGCTACCAACAGCCGAACAGGTTGGCACAGTACTATTTTTGGACCTTACTTCGTATCAGGTGCATTTGTTGCAGGAGCAGCAGCAGTTGTTATTGCCATGTATGTTTTTCGTAAGAGACACAAATTGCAGGATTATATTACCGATAAGCAGTTCGATATGATGGGTAAGCTAATGGTGCTGACGATGCTGATTTACCTGTATTTCAATATCAACGAATACCTGGTTCCCGGTTACCGTTGGGGAAGATTGGATGGTGCACATATCCATGAACTGTTCCTTGGCCACGAGGCTCCATTATTCTGGACAACCCAAATCCTTGGCCTCATCCTACCGATATTCCTACTGATGTTTAAAGGAATGCGTAAGCCATTGCCAAGCTTGGTTATTGCATGTTTTGTGCTGCTTGGTGCATGGGTAAAAAGGGTTTTAATTGTAATCCCAACACAGTTCCATCCACAATTTCCAATTCAAAATGTACCAGAGAGTTTCCTGCATTACATCCCAACATGGACTGAGATATTGATCACCCTGGGGACCGTTGCCGGGGCGCTGCTGATTATTACTTTACTTGTGAGGATATTCCCAGTTATACCGATTTGGGAGGTTGCCCATGAAAAAGGCTACCATAAGATTTTTAAAGCAGAAAAATAATTGGATATTGAATTTAAAACTGAAAATGATGAAAGCAAACTATAAAACAGGGATTCTCACAATTATTTTAGTGTTCACTACCATCGCTGCATTGCCTCAGGATTTTCCTGAATGGCCTGTGCCCAACAATGAAGCTGCAGTTGAAAATCCGGTGGAAGCCACTAAAGAATCTGTGGCTGCCGGTAAGGCATTGTTCAACACGCAATGTAAAGCCTGCCATGGTGAAACAGGTAAAGGTGACGGACTTATTAAATCTGCCAGCCTGGTATCAGAAATATTTACAGCACAAACTGATGGAGCCATCTATTGGAAACTGGTTACCGGTCGTGGACAAATGCCACCTTTTGCCGCACAACCTGAAGAACAGCTTTGGAATGTAATAAATTACATCAGGTTGTTATCGATGAACCCTGAAGATATGGTGATGAAGAATGCGATTATTTCGATAATATTTGATGAGGATAGCGAGAAGAAAGAAGTAACAGCGAAGGTTGAAGAATTTACAGAAGACGGAACAAAAGCACCTGTTTCAAACGTCAAAGTAAATTTTGGTGTGAAGCGTTATTTTGGTGTATTGCCGATTTCATCAACATCAACCTTTACTGATGCTGCCGGTGAAGTCTCTGTTTCCTTCCCTGATGATATTATTGGCAACGAAACCGGCGAACTGGTTGTGATTGCTGCCCTCGAAGATATGGAATACAACCCTGTGGAAGCAAGCGCTGAAATTAGCTGGGGCCTGGATAATCCGAATGACTATTGGACAGAACGCAGGGCACTTTGGAAAGACAATGACTATGTTCCAATATGGTTGCTCTTTAGTTTTATCGGTGGTGCATTGGCCGTTTGGGGAACTATTGGCTATGTGGCCTTATTGGTTTTCAAAATTAAAAGAATTGGGGATAAGGTGAGTTAAGCTATTTCTGAAAAAGATAATTATGAGTTTACCGGGGTGACTGTTGTTGTCCCGGTTTTTTTATCGATTAACCGAAATGGTCCTTTTTTAAAAATTCCCTCAAATGCAAATGCCTGATACCTTCATGGGTATTTCCGTGAATTTCATCCATTGAAACCACATACTTTGGGTAGTTGTCTTTAATTTTCATAAGGTTTCCATACTCCCTTAAAATCGTATTTTCATCAGATACAAGGTAAGCCACTTGCACATACACTGTTTCGTTTCGCTTTTGAGCCACAAAATCAATTTCAAGGGAATTAAACTGGCCAACTCTTACCTGATATCCGCATTGAATCAAATGATTATAAACAACATTCTCCATAACTTTTCCAATGTCAGTTTGCCTGTACCCAACTAAAGCGTTCCGAATCCCAATATCCTCAAAAAAACGTTTGCCCCCATTTTCAAAGACTTTTTTCCCTCGGATATCGAAACGCTCTACCATATTTATTAAAAAAGCACTGTTTAAATAATTTAGATAATCCAGCACAACCCTGGTAGATATTTGAATATTTTGGGACTTTAAAAAATCGCTAATCTTTTTGGCTGAAACTAAACTACCGATATTGCTGGCAAGAAAATTAACTAAAGTCTCCAGAAATGAAATATTTCTGATTTTAAACCTCTTTACTACATCCTTAAAAAGAATTGTAGAATAAATATTTTTTAGGTAATCGTAAATCAGCACTTCATCCATTTCGAGATGAATAAGGAATGGTAAGCCACCAAACTTGAGATAAGACATTAACGTGGAATTACTGTCCTCAATTTGATGAAAATTTAAAAATTCAATATACGACAGGGGACTAACCCTAAATTCGATATGGCGGCCACTCAACAAGGTAGCGAGTTCGCCTGACAATAAATCAGCGTTGCTGCCCGTGCAATAAATGTCAACACCACCTTCATTCAATAAGCTTCTCAATGACTTCTCAAAGCGCTCAATTTCCTGTATCTCATCAACAAACAAGTAATTGGCTTTAGCATCAAGACACTTCTCTTTAACGAACTGGCTTAAAATACGATGGTCAGTGATAAAATCAAATTCAGACCTCTCCTTGTCAATAAAAATGATGTTTGCAGCAGGATTACTTTTAATGATTATACGCGAAAGTTGTTTTAAAATATAACTCTTCCCTACCCTTCGCTGGCCCACAATAACCTTTATCAGGGATTTATCGACAAATGGTAGAATCCTTTTAATGTAATCCGGTCGTTCAATTATCTTACTCATACTACATAAAACATACACAATATAGTTTTATTTTACTTACAAGTAATTTATTTTGTATTTATTCATTTATTTTACTCGTAAGTAAACAATTTGAATTTATGTCCATATATTTACTCGTAAATAAAAATATTAAAACGACTTCCCCTTTAAATCCCCACCATATTTAATTTCCCGAATATCAGCTTCGTTGTTATTGAGCCAATCTGGAATGGTTCCGTCAGATTTGAGCTTGTCGCGCTCTTTATCTAATTCATCTTCAGCATAGGAATAAACCATTTCGGCAGATAAAACTCCCGGAATTTGCTGTATCTTTTTTAAGGCTGATATTTCATCTGAAACAGATTCACCTTCGACGGTGACGATAATTTTACCCTCGTCGGAATGTAGATGGTACTGGCAAAAATCCGCTTCTTTTAAAAGTTGGATTACTCGATCAAGCTTATCCTTGGTGGTAAAAACCACAATACTCGAAATATTCAT
>CAZBDF010000052.1:14662-15844 GCA_964490385.1 uncultured Lentimicrobiaceae bacterium
ATCCCACCAACAAACTTTCCCATCTTCTCCGGAAGTGATAACTTCTTTCCCATCAAATAATACTTTGGTCACGATGCCTTCATGTCCTTTAAGCGTAGCAATATTCTGTCTGGCAGCTTTGCTGTAAAGTGTCAATTCATTAGATTCATCAGCATTGTAAATAACAAATATTCCCTGACTGTCCATGCCGAGGCTAAAGATTAAAAAATCAGATTCAAAGTGCCATCCCGTCCCATTTTGGGTGTTATAAAACGACAATCGGCGATCCTGCCCTGCACCGGCAATGGTATTTTTTCCAAGACAAACTTTATTGATTTTATCTACATGTTCAGTATCGAATGTTTCTATGACTTCTCCTTTTTGGATGTCTAAAAGGGATATAGTGCCGCTCTCGTCCGCAACGGCCAGTTGTGTTTTATCTTCATTTACACTAATATCCGATAGGGTTGAGTAGCCAATTTGCTTTTGAAAAATGATTTTTTTTGTTTTATAATTAAAGAGGATGATTTCATCACTGATGAGAGAAATCACAATCAAATTTGGACCAACTATCCTGGCTTCGCTGATCATCCATTTCGATTCAAGATCAAAAACTACCTGATTAAGTTCCCAGTCTTCTACCAGGAAAATATTCCTGAATCCCCTCCTACCCTGTGTTACCATAACGATGGTTCCGGTTTCGGTATCCAAATCAATGCATTGGATTTTAGCGGGAACTTTATCTCCCATGAAATCTTCGATGAGCGGCATTTCCAGGGATTTCAGGATTTCCTTTGAACTGATGTCTATACAAAACAGTTTTCCCTGTTCGCCTGCGGCGTAAAAATAATTTTGATAAATGAAAAAATCTTCAATACTTCCATCGAATTGAATATGATTCTTAGGCTGAATCTGTCCTGTAAGGGTTGAGACTATTGAGGAAACCAATAATAAAATTGAGAAGAGTTTTTTCATATCATTATTTTGAATAGTCAGGGTTTGACTTTAAGTCAAACCCTGACTATTTCTATACTTTTTCATTGGTGTCCGGTTAATATTTGTTTATCCACTACGTGGAAAAGATAATCATTCTCATCATCGATTTCTACAATACTTTATCCACTACGTGGAACTCGCCTCGCTGCGAAGCGTTTTCGCCGTAGGCGATTAAGTATTTTAGTGGTAAAGTGACCCCCAAATCTT